>QNER01001082.1 GCA_003646175.1 Candidatus Parabeggiatoa sp. nov. 1 | reverse complement strand
TGAATGATATCCTAGGGCGTTGCCCTAGGCTAGTATGTCAGCCCCAGAAAGGGGCAAAGCAGCGTCAGGCTTATTTCCGGACAACTCTAATGTTATACGAACTTAGTGTTTGCTGTACTAGGGCGCTGCCCTAGGCTTTAATAAAGCGCCCAGAAAGGGCTGAGTAGTTACAATTAATTAAGACATACCTTCGAGGTTTTGAAAACCTCTAAGAATATAGTGTTTATCCAGAAACCTGTTTCAATGTCTGAATCTGAATTAACCGAATTTTAGATAGAATTTTCAGAATAAAACCTTTTTCTCCGGCACTATCGAGTGCCTGAACGAAACATTCAAAATGAGTTTTTGGTTAGGCACTATCTATTCATTCTGAAAATTCTGATTTCGAGGTTAAAGTTTTTGCATCGCTCCAACTTTAACCTCGAAAAGACAATTGAAAGGAGTTCATCCATGACTGACTTGACAAAAGCCTACCAAATTGCCGCCCTCGCCGTCCGTCAACGCTTTGCAGAACAACACCCAGATTATTTAACTGTCCTAGATGCCCTAAAATCAGAACAAGTTGCTGTTTATAAAGGGAGTTTTGACCAAGCCGAAGCCGTCTTGCGCAACTTAAATATACCCATCAAGCTGGATCCAGAACCCCATAAACTAGAAACACCAATAGTCTTTATCAACTGCTCCAGTGAGTATAACGAAGCTCTAATCGACAATATTGCCGCTCATGTCAGCCAAGGTGCTTGGCTAGTCAGCTCTGACTGGGCCTTAAGTCATGTCGTGTCAAAAGCCTTTCCGGGCATGGTTGAATGGACACAACGGCAAACAGATACTGAAATCATTTCAGTGGAACCTAACCTGAATAGTCTCTGGTCAGAGATTGTCGTGTTAGGGGCAGATCCACAATGGTGGTTATGGGGTAGCCACCCTATCAAAGTGTTAAACCCTGACAAAGTACGTATTGAAGCGGCCAGCCATGATTTACTGAAACGCTACGATGCCCCGGTCGTAGCCGTCAGCTTCGATTGGGGAAAAGGCCAGGTTTTTCATGTCATTAGCCACTTTTGGGCTAAAAGCAGCGACGTGCCCACGCTCCGTCATCAAGGGCCTTACATGGATTTTCTTAAAGCGGGCATGCGCTTGAGTGAAGAAGGTATTGAAAAAATCATCAGTCAATCACAAGTGGCACCGGATGAAGTCAATTTTGCCATGTTGCAGAGTGCCGCGACAGCAACCGAATTGGTTGCCCAATTATGTGTGCGAGCGGTGCAAAATTGAGTACAACGAATCCCAGAAATCAACGGATTGGGTATACACACAGAGGACACTTAAAGTGTTGTGGCGAAAGCCTTGTTGAACATCACAACTTTCAAAGTTTTGATTTTTATTTCCATGCTTTTTTGTTCAAAAAAAACGTTAGCCTGGAACTGATAACTGTTATCAGCGCGCACAACACCATACATCAACCTTGGGTACGCCTGCATCTTTAAAAACTAAAGCCAATTCTTTTACCGTAGAACCGGTTGTCATCACATCATCAATTAAAACAATGTGTTGCCAATTTTTGGGCAGCCGTACTATTTGAAATGCCCCCACGATATTGGTTTGACGTTCTTGCCTAGATAAGCCGGTTTGGGGGTCTGTGTGTTTGATGCGTTGGCACGCTTTGTAGTCCAAAGGAATGCCGGTTTGTTTGGCAATACATTTGGCGAGTTCTTGTGATTGGTTGTAACCGCGTTCACGTAAACGTTTGATGTGAAGTGGCACCGGAATCAGTACATTTGGGTGCGGCTCAGTTGTCAACTGTTGTGCCATCAGATGGCCTAATAGTTTTAGTATGGCAAGATTTTGATTAAATTTTGCTGCTGGAATCAATTTATTAATGGGATACGTGTAAGAAAAGACAGCTTGGGTGTGAGTATAGGGTGGCGGTTGTTTTTGGCAATCGCTACACACACCCGTCTTTGGCAAAGCTTGGGCACAACTGATACAGGCAGTGTGTTGATAAGGCAAATCGGCAATACAGGCTGCACAGACGGGCTGAATGCTGGTATCACCGCATAGAAAACAGCTTTGTGGTAAAAGCCAATGGGTGAATGTGGTAAATTTTCTGAGGATGTTCTTCATTTTATTTGAAATATAGCATTTCCCGATTGAATAAACGACATCACGAAACCTTCAAGGTTTTTGCAACGCTTTACGGTTTTTTACTGTTTTTGTACTGCACCCAATCGGGAAACGCTATAGCGAAGAGGGAATAATCATTGATTGTCATTTCTTAACTTGACAATGTCATATTATCATTCGTTTCAGGCGAAAAGGAGTACAAGGCGAACCTTGTACGAAAAACGGCCGAAGATTATCGGGAGTACAAGGCGAACCTGGTACGAATGGTGCGTGATTTATCATTCGTTTCAGGCGAACCTGGTACGAATGGTGCGTGATTTATCATTCGTTTCAGGCGAACCTGGTACGAAAAAACTTTGTTCAGATTGAGATGTGACATTGTCAAGTTAATAACGTAACGGATAGCATTCCTTCGATGGATGCTATCCGTCGTGGCTTGGAATTATAAACGGTATGTATTAATAACTGATGTTACGCACATTCATGAGAGCGAAGTCACAGTTTGTGCAATAAAGCGGAAAGTTCCATACCATGATGATGTTTGGTGAAAGGGCTTGCGCGGTGGGGCTTGCGCGGTGGGGCAACCACAAGGGATTGCCCCTACAATATATAATTAAATGTAGGGGCAATCCTTTATGGTTGCCCCTCTGGACTCTCGAAAGAAGCGTTGTGCGTAACATGAGTTTTTAAATGAAATGCGAAGGCCGTTGTTTGCTATTCGCGATTTGAGATTTTTGCTGGCCGTTAAAAGAAATGCGAAGGCCGTTGTTTGCTATTCGCGATTTGAGATTTTTGCTGGCCGTTAAATGAAAGGGGCAACCGCGAGGGATTGCCCATCTCTTCATTAAGTTTTTATAGCAAACTTTTGCATCGATTACAATATATAACGAGATGTAAAAGCAATCCTTTATGGTTGCCCCGATTGACTCTCGAGCGAGCGTTGTGCGTAACATGAATTAATAACTTGCTTATCGAGCCTAATCTTTTTTTACAAATCCTTTCTAAAATGCAATCCTTGTCGTTCTTGATATTTATCCTTTCTTATATATTTGTAATTATTACCAAACCAACTCACTTTATTTTAAAGAGCCAAGCGTATGTTCTATAAACATTTCACGACATTTAACCTGTTAACACTCTTACCTGCGATCACACTGGCAGGCTCTCTCGATTC
>QNER01001081.1 GCA_003646175.1 Candidatus Parabeggiatoa sp. nov. 1 | reverse complement strand
ACGCACGACTAGCGGTAAGCCTTTGTTGGCTAACGATCCCCATTTAGCGCTGGGCATTCCTTCCACTTGGCATCTCATGCACCTTGAAGCGTCTGATTACAATGTTATCGGTGCAACTTTACCAGGTATGCCGTGCATAATAATTGGGCGTAACACCCACATTGCTTGGGGCGTAACCAATGTAGAGGCTGATGTAGAAGATTTATATGTGTTGCAAGAAACCGACGACGGCAACGGTTATCTCTATCAAAACCAAGTTAAACCCTATCAAATTCGCACCGAAACCATTCATGTCAAAGGATCGCCATCCGTCAAACTGAACGTGCGCGAAACCATTTATGGGCCGGTGATTAGTGATGTTGTGGAAGATATACCCGAAGCGGCACCGTTAGCTTTGCGTTGGATGGGTCATCACCCAGTTGATACCACTGTTGAGGCTTATTTTGCGTTGAACCAAGCCCAGAACTGGACCGAATTTAAGGCCGCGATGAAGCACTACGTTGTGCCTAGCCAAAATTTTGTGTACGCCGATGTTAAAGGCAATATTGGCTATTTTGCGCCTGGGCTGCTACCTATACGCAAACCGAGTCATACTGGGTTGTATCCTATGCCCGGCAACGGGGAATGGGATTGGCAAGGCTTTATTCCATTTGAAGAATTGCCAGAAATGTTCAATCCTGAACAAGACTACATTTTCACCGCTAATCACAATATCACGCCGCCTGATTATCCATACACCATTTCCGTTGAATGGACTGGCAGTGGAAACTACCGAGCGGCACGGATTGAACAGAAGATACGCAGCCAAGAAAAGCACAGCCTCACCGATATGTTAGCCCTACAATTAGATACTATCTCATTGTTATATCAAGACTTTGTGCCAGTTTTGCAACAGATCACGCCTACTTCGGCGCGGGGACAACAATGGCGCGAGCGGCTACTGGCTTGGGATGGCAATATGAGCTTGGATTCTCAAGAAGCAACTGTGTTTCAGACATGGTATGTAGGACTTTCGGGACTGACAAAACCAGAAACAGGAGAAGAATACTGGATTGACTACCCACGCTATTTTTTAAACGCGATGCTTCATTCTGATATTGCTTGTGAAGCATTAAAAATGACTTGTGTTGAATATGCGGCTCAAGTGCTAGAACAAACATTGGCACGATGGGGCGACAAGATTCCCCCGTGGGGACAATTGCATCAAGCCACGTTCAACCATCCGGTGCTGACTCATACGCCTTTAGCCTTTTTATCGGATCGCAAAATGCCCTTTAGCGGAGGTGGAACTACGGTTAATAAAGCACGCTATGATCCGAAAGATTTGAGGATGGTTCACGGGCCGAGTTATCGCCAAGTGATTGATTTAGCGGAAATGAACAATTCACGTTATATCCACCCTATGGGACAATCGGGACATTTATTGTCGCCCCACTATGATGATTTGCTATCGTTATGGCAAAAAGGCGAATACTTGCGTAAGAAAACCAAAGATTATCCGGTAGCGGCTCGCTTGGTGCTTGAACCGGTGACGGCCGGAAAAAGGAAATGAGTACAACGAATCCCTGAAAACATATCGCCGTCATTGATCATTATGAAATCTTTATCAGTTCCAGGGGCGTTGCCACGGGCGTAGATAACACGCCCCTTTGGGGCTTTTCTATTAGCCCCAAAGGGGCGACATTAATATAGCCAGGGGCAACGCCCCTGGCTTGCACTATTACCCGTTTATTTCTGAGATTCGTTATATTCCTTATGGCGGCAGCGCAAAATAAAATCCCAATAAGCTCTAAACAGCGGCGCGAATAAATAAAAATCTCCCCGACTGATCAAAGCGGCCGATTTACCCACAAACCGCGATACCATCACCAGCGGCAATAAACGTGGATAAAAATTAGCCGTATATTTTAGTGTGCTTAAATTCTCGTAATAATTCGCTAGTCGTAATTTGTCCCGATTGCCATCACGCACACTCCCCACACTGGCACTGCCTTTGTGATACACCCAACTGTTTTTACACCAGCCTATTTGATAACCTTGTTGTTTTAAGCGTTGGCTATAATCCAATTCCTCATAAAACAAAAAATAGTCCTCATTTAACAAGCCCACCTCTTGCACCGCTGCCACCTTTAAAAACATCGCAGCCCCATACACATAATCAAGTGCAATCGACTCATCATGTTGCATCACTTTGCTTAAAAGTTGCCCACCCAGTACCGGTTTAAAAACCGTCAACCATGGCAAATAACGACAGCCGCCGGCACATTGCACCCGGTTAAAACCTTCAAGGTTTAGCAAACCTTGAAGGTTTGGCACCTGCCAGTTAAAACCTTCAAGGTTTAGCAAACCTTGAAGGTTTGGTGCCTGCCAGTTAAAACCTTCAAGGTTTAGCAAACCTTGAAGGTTTGGTGCCTGCCAGTTAAAACCTTCAAGGTTTAGCAAACCTTGAAGGTTTGGCGCATCAATAACCGTACTCCCCAACAGCCCAAACTGAGGATGAGCAACCGCATATTCGTATAAAGCAGACAGGGCATGAGCATCGACTATTGTGTCGTTATTGAGCAACCATAGATATTCATACTGTTGACTAGCGAGTACATAACGAATGCCAACATTATTACCGCCCGCAAAACCAAGATTTGCGCCGGTTTGAATAAGAACCAAGGGGAAAAAATGGCGAATGGTGAATGGTGAATGGTGAATGGTGAATGGTGAATGGTCATTCCCCCTTACATCAATCTCTGACGGTGCATAATGCTGTCGCGCCCAATTTAAAATCTGAGCAAACGAATCATTATCAGAGCCATTATCACAAACAATGATAGAAATGGGTTTGGTATGAATAAGTGTTTGTAATGATTCCAAACACGCTAAAGTATCTTGCCAGCCTTGCCAGTTTAGTACAATTATGCCTATATTTTTCATTAGAATTGGGGCTTGGGAATTGGGAATTAGGTAATTGGGAATTGGCTAAGTACTGAACCATAAATTTTCAGGTATTTTAACAGAAGCAACCAAAAATTGGGCTGTAGCAACAGCCCTTTGCAGTAAAATACCTACCTGTTTATTTATGCTTTGGTACTTAAAGGATGCATTCATAATTCACAATTTACAATTCACAATTATATTTAACTTGACAATGTTTGAGGCAAAAGTTTTTTCGTACAAAGTTCGCTTGAAACGAATGAGACTCGCCGTTTTTTTGTACAAGGTTCGCCTTGTACTCCTGAGATTCGCCGTTTTTTCGTACAAGGTTCGCCTTGTACTCCTGAGATTCGCCGTTTTTTTGTACAAGGTT
>QNER01001080.1 GCA_003646175.1 Candidatus Parabeggiatoa sp. nov. 1 | reverse complement strand
GGCCCACTAAAGGCGAACGCTCGCCGACGATGAACCGGCCCACTAAAGGCGAACGCTCGCCGACGACGAACCGGCCCACTAAATGTGATCGCTCGCCGACGACGAACCGGCCCACTAAATGTGATCGCTCGCCGACGATGAACCGGCCCACTAAATGTGATCGCTCGCCGACGATGAACCGGCCCACTAAAGGCGAACGCTCGCCGACGATGAACCGGCCCACTAAAGGCGAACGCTCGCCGACGATGAACCGGCCCACTAAAGGCGAACGCTCGCCGACGACGAACCGGCCCACTAAAGGCGAACTCTCGCCGACGATGAACCGGCCCACTAAAGGCGAACGCTCGCCAACGACGAACCGGGCCACTAAATGTGATCGCTCGCCAACGACGAACCCGGCCACTAAATGTGATCGCTCGCCGACGACGAACAGGCCCGCCAAAGGCGATCAATTATTTTTAGCCTCATTCTCAACTACTGAAATTGAAAAAATTTTTGGCTTTTCTCCTGCCTGTGAAAAAGTGGCGCACATTGTATACCTATCACAGCTAAAAGTTAATGGACTATTTTTGTCACACCAAAATCCAAAGGTGTAGCAGCTTATGTCACATTAATGACTGCCATGTCGCACAAAATGGCATTATAAACTTCTTCATATGCTTATCCAGATAAATATTGTGACTTATAAATCCGCTTTTTTTTTAAAATCGGATTTTTTGCCAGACAAAACTTTTATAAGTCCCGAAGCACAAATTTTCAGGTATTTTGTACGGGGCAGGCAATGCGTTGCCCAACACTATGCGAAAAATTAAATTGTTGGACATCTATACCACATAAAACCGGATGACAAATGGATTCTTTCGCAACACTTTTAAAAAAACATCTAAAAAATTGTAATCTTGAGCCTGCTGAACTGGCAAAGCACACGAGCATCCCCAAAGAGTCTTTTGATGTTTGGCTTGACGGCTCAAAATTTCCTAATGAATGCAGTGTCATCACAGAATGCGCTGGGGCTATGAGATTGAGTCCAAATGACCGCAGAGCGTTATTCAAAGCAGCTCGCCTACCTCGTTGCGTCTTTGCTGATTTGCTCAGTGAATATATGCGGCGTGCCAATATCAGTCAGGAAAAATTAGCCAAGGACATTGGCGTGAGCCGAAAAACCGTGGGAAAATGGTTGAGGGAGGAACACTTGCCCAGTAAGTGTGAGCCTATGCTGAAGTGTGCAGACGCATTAAACCTGAGCATGGTACAGTTCAATGAGTTATTGGAAGCGAGCGGTTTAGATTGTCAGCTACTTAGCCCCTGTGTGGTCGATAAACCGATTACTAATCCAAAACAGTTTTTTGGCCGTCGCGATGAGATAAAACGGATATTGGATCAGTGGAGCCGCTTGCCTTTGCAAAATATTGCCGTCACTGGAGCTAAGGGTAGTGGTAAAACCTCATTGTTGTATTACTTACGCAAAAATGACAAAACACCATTGGAGAATGGTGTCTTTGTTAATTTCAAAGATCCGCGGATGTGTGATAAACAGACTTTATTGTTCTATTTAATTAAGCAATTGAAGATGCCTGTACCAGAACCTTGTGATTTATACACCTTTATGGATACGGTTACAGAACATTTGGATACGCCCACTTTTATTTTGTTAGATGATGTTGATAGGGGAATGAAAAACCCGAGTTTGGATCAACCATTTTGGGATGGGTTGCGGGCTTTGAGTAATGATATAAAGGGGGGTAAACTGGCTTTTTTGACAACTTCACGCGAAAAGCCATGGGAGATTGCACAGACTTATGGCAAAGAATCGCCATTTTTCAATATTTTCGGGCATGTCTTGACGTTAGGGCCGTTGTTAGAGGATGAAGCATGTGAATTGGTCACTGCCGCAGAACATACCGCGCAGTTACCGGGGGAACGCGATGCCGAGGCTTGGGAATGGATATTAGAACAGAGTCAACGATGGCCGATGTCGCTGCAAAAATTAGCGGATTGTTATATCAAAACAATGAAATATGGAGAACCGGCGCGGGATAAGTGGCGGGAGGCTTGTTTGGAACGGATTAAGCCTTATTTGTATTGAGCGAAACCTTGAAATAACGGTTGAATGGTGGATGACTATAGATTTTTAGAAAAATAACTTCACTTTATCAGACCCCTCTCCCCAAATCCCTTATCTGAAGGGGGCCAGGGTGAGGCTGAACAGTGCTCTCGGAATCAGTTTTTCTATGAAAAACTGATTTCGATATCATATTTTGGCGTTTATACACCTCTACAAAAAATATTTGGCACGTTCTTGTGAATTTATTTTTATGAATGTCTATAGAGTGCAAGGCGAACCTTGCACGAGTCTGGTTATACTTGACGTGGGAACAATTAGACATCCAAGATAAATCTTGGACTCCGGACGAAATCTAGGGCTATTCGCTTTGAAAATAATTGTCTGAAAATCTATAGTACTTTAATTCATTTCGCCATTTCTCGAACCCGCTTTTAGTCCCTTCGCTACTATTGATTTTAACCAGGAAACGACTGAGGATTGTCTATTTAAAAATTAATATTTATCAATGAGTTACATAAAATCCCGTTTTGAGGGCCAACGGCCTTTTTATATAACCTATTGATTTATAGAGTAATTATATTTCTCTCAGTTGTTCATTTTCACGGTATTTGGGCCTAGAATTTATATTTTAAGGCTCAGAATTGACATCTTTAACTATAGATGTTCAGAAAAATCATTTCAAAAAAGCCAATAGTGAATAAATAGACGTCCAAGATAAATCTTGGACTCCGGACGAAGAATGAGGCCTCATCAATTGGGGGCCATGTTGGCACTTGTGCGTGATAACATTTTTTTTATAGCGAGCGTAGAGAAATGGTGGGCTTAGCTTTGCTGGCCTTCGGCTCGCGATAGCGGAACCCACCCGACGCTTGCTCGCTTTTTCAGATTTGAGAAATCTAATTGATAAGTGATTTATTTATTTATCATAACTATTTTGTGTTGCACTGGCCAAAAAATACAGTCATTTAAAATCAATGACTTATCATTTTACGTAATAGAAGTTCAAGATTTATCGAAGGCCAAGTCCAAACTCAAATTTGGACACCTCAACCTACCAGACAATCGAGCCCTGACAAGGTACTCTTTAAATCGAACTACCCTAATACTTTAAATCATTTCGCCATTTCTCGAACCCGCTTTTATACCCAAGAAGGGAACAACTTGGACTTTTTGAGAAACAAAAATAACTTAAGTAACTACCTTCTAGCCCCAACGGGGCGATATTAATACAGCCT
>QNER01001079.1 GCA_003646175.1 Candidatus Parabeggiatoa sp. nov. 1 | reverse complement strand
CCAACGCTAGAAATCCGATTTTTTCTTCAAAATCGGATTTCTTTTTTAGAATTCAAAATCAAAATCGGATTTCTTTTTTAGAAATGTTTTCTTCAAAATCGGATTTAGACTTGCCAAAGAAATCCGATTTTGCCAAAAAATCGGATTTAGATTTGCCAAAGAAATAGACTTGCCAAAGAAATTCGATTTTGCCAAAAACTCGGATTTAGATTGCCAAAGAAATCCGATGAAAGCCAAAAAATCCGATTTAGACTTGCCAAAGAAATCCGATGAAAGCCAAAAACTCGGATTTAGATTGCCAAAGAAATCCGATGAAAGCCAAAAACTCGGATTTAGACTTGCCAAAGAAATCCGATGAAAGCCAAAAACTCGGATTTAGACTTGCCAAAGAAATCCGATTTTGCCAAAGAAATCCGATGAAAGCCAAAAACTCGGATTTAGATTGCCAAAGAAATCCGATTTTGCCAAAGAAATAGACTTGCCAAAGAAATCCGATGAAAGCCAAAAAATCGGATTTAGACTTGCCAAAGAAATCCGATGAAAGCCAAAAAATCGGATTTTAAATATCGAGTATTTCAAATATCAACGACATAAGCAAAACCGGAATTCCGCCATTCCCAATTCGTTTTTTTCGTCAATTCGTTGTACTTATTTCTTGAAGGTTTTTTTGGCATTGTGCAAACTTTTCACCGATGACTATATGAAAGTGAGCTCGATCTAAATAATCAAGTGAGTTCGATCTAAGTAATCAAGTGAACTCGATCTCAATATAGCGTTTCCCGATTGCATGAAATACAAAAATAGGTCAAATTATATAATTTTAAAGGGGTTTTAAAGCCCCTTCGGTGCGAAATTAATATAGCCAGGGGCAACGCCCCTGGAACTAAAATTGTACTTTACGCAATCGGAAAATGCTATAATCAAGAAACGCCAACGCCTACACGCGCTTTTATTAGGAGCATTGGTAATTGGTTATTGGTAAAGGGCTACAGCTTTTCAGATTTCTGGAGAGTTATAAGACGGCCTTTCAAGCGGCAATGGATAATCAGAGGCCTTTTCAAATCATCCGCCGCATTGATAAATAGGATTGATAAATAGAATTGCTTAACCGCTTATCACTTAAAAATCACCGTACATCGCAGGGCCTCGTCAAAGTCCGAGCAATTCCAAGGTACGATGAGGTTTCGCCGCTAGATAACGCAGTGTTGACGCAATATTTGTGGCACTTTTAATGACCCGTAAAGTACCTATAGCAAAGTTAGGCAAGCAGGCCATAATTTGAGGACCGTTACCGGTTCTAATTTGAGAATTCTCCTCATCAAATGTGACATCCCGAACATAATGAGAACGGTTTTCAATGCCCCAATGTCCACGATTGAGTTTCAATAAATGTTTAGAACTCGCTTGGTTGGGTGTTAAATCAGTTATCCCATAAATGGTCTCAATACGTTCTTTTTTAGTTTTGCCAGAAAAACTCTGGCGTTGTACACAACAAACCGGTCCTTTATTCGGAAACTCCAAATAATTATTAACAATTGTACTTGGGAAAAAAGGCGTGTTTCTACCCTACCATGTGCCTTTTCTACCGTTTCATGCTCAGGGGGCAATTTATTCAATTTAAGTTCTGATGTTACGCACTGAATTTCCAAGCCTAGGGCTAAAGCCCAAGGCTAAAAGCGAAAGTCGGCTAAAGCCTAATGGCACGCACGATAGGAAATAAGTTCCAGGTAGTTACACTGGCTTTAATAATACGCCCCGTTGGGGCTTGGTTTTTAAGCCCCTTTGGTGCAAAATAATATAGCCAGCGTAACTACCTGGCTATCGTGCGTGCCATTAGGCTAAAGCCGACTGATAAAATGGATTGAGTCACCTTTAGGTGACTTTCGCTTTTAGCCTTGGGCTTTAGCCCTAGGCAGGTTGGCTTGTGGAAGCTGAGTGCGTAACATGAGTTAAGTTGTTCAAATCGGCTTTCAATGTTGGTTGATTGCCTTTAACCGTCAACAAATAATGCGCTTTTGGCTTTTCAACCAAATAGTTAGCGGTTGATCGAAGCGTGTGCAAGGCATCAAGGGTCACTACTCGGTTAGTAATATCCAAAGGTTCTAATAAGGTGGGAACCGAAGGTCTTTCATTGCTTTTACTATCTATTTTGACTGGTCCAATTGTTACCCCCTGTTCATGTCAAACCGCACTTAACCAGTGTGTTTTACCATTATCCTTATTACGCGCCCCTTTTAGCACTTTACCATCTACAGCAATAGCTTCATCGGCTTCATCAGCTGTTTCTAAACTTTTCTGGTTCTAACGTTTTCTGTTGATAACAAATCAAATGTAGCCACCCAAGTCTTTTTTTTGCCCACCATTAATTAATTACTGATTTGATCAAAGTAGTACAACGGATACTCGAAATAAACTGATAAAAAAACCTAAAGAAATCATAAATTTACCAAATTTATTAATTCCTAAAATCCGTTCATTACGCGTATCCGTTGTACTTGGGCAGCTTAACTTAATGGCATTGAGGGCTGCGCCCTTTTCACTCAGCCCTTTCTGGGCGCTTTATTAAAGCCTAGGGCTGCGCCCTAGGAACTTGGCGGTGTCCGTAAGGTGTCGGTTTGTTATCATAAACACTTCCCTTTCAATCCATAAGCGTTTTTAATCAGGTTTTTTGCCCACCTTAAGCTTAAATGGTGGGCAAAAAAAAGACTTGGGTGGCTACGTTTTCTGGTGTTGGTGTCCGTCAGGTGTCGGTTTGTTATCATAAACACTTCCCTTTCAATCCATAAGCGTTTTTAATCATGTTAATCTATTAATCTGTGAAATCCGATTCAAACCGATTGAAGGGATGACGTTTCGGTTCCTTATGGCGTATTAGTTTCGCAGCATCCCCTTTGGTGCTTTATCATTCGTTTCAGGCGAACCTTGTACGAAAAAACTTGGTTTTAATTGAAGTTAATCCGGTTCAAACCGATTGAAGGGATGACGTTTCGGTTCCTTATGGTGTATTAGTTTCGCAGCTTCCCCTTTGAACTATAAGGCGTGCTTTTGGTGAATGACTGCCTATAGGTTTTTTATCATAAACACTTCCCTTTCAATCCATAAGCGTTTTTAATCATGTTAATCTTTTCTGGTTCTAACGTTTTCTGTTGATAACAAATCAAATGTAGGCCACCCAAGTCTTTTTTTTGCCCACCATTAATTAATTACTGATTTGATCAAAGTAGTACAACGGATACTCTTCATGCCCGGATAAAAAAACCTAAATAAATCATAATTTTACCAAATTTATTAATTCCTAAAAT
>QNER01001078.1 GCA_003646175.1 Candidatus Parabeggiatoa sp. nov. 1 | reverse complement strand
GGCTAAAGCCTCAATGCCATTAAGTTAAGCTTTTGGGTGAGGGCAACCATAAAGGATTGCCCCTACATTACATAACGGTTTGTAGGGCAACCACAAGGGATTGCCCCTACACTTAATGGCATTGAGGTGCAACCTGGGGGGAAATGTAACACACAGATCAACCCCAAAGGGGTTGAATATGAATAGCCCCAGGTGCAACCTGGGGGGAAATGTAACACACAGATCAACCCTGAAGGGGTTGAATATGACTTTTTATAACTTCTTGAAAAATATAAAGTAAGCGATTCTAAAAAGGCTATTTTTTGATATGCTTTCCTTTAGTGTAACCAGTGGCTCTTAACATTCAACCCTTTCAGGGTTGGGTCCTACCCGGCACCTTTTCCCCAGGTTCCACCTGGGGCTATTCATATTCAACCCCTTCAGGGTTGGGTCCTACCCGGCACCTTTTCCCCAGGTTCCACCTGGGGCTATTCATATTCAACCCCTTCAGGGTTGGCAAATTTATAATTATTGGTATATTAATTTTTTGGAGTTACCTAAGGCGCGCAAAGCGCCTACTACAAACTTCTCTGCCAAACTAAAGTTTGGAGTCCTACTGCCATGACGTTTTATCTTGAGTACAACGTTGTAATTCTTGCGCTGTTGTTATTGATTTAGAAATTGACGCAGGATGTTTTGTAAAATTGGGGCAAAGGCTGGAAGTTGTCCGTCTTGGGGTTGGCTGAGTTCTTCCATTATTATTTCTAGGGATTCATCATCTAGCAGTCGAAAATTTTCTGGAGAATCCCAGTTAAAAATGAGTGTCTCAACCAATTGTTTACGTTTATTAGTCAATGCTTTGTTGCCATCGCCCAAGTTTAAGAGGTTAATGGTTTCAGTGGCGCGTGTCGTTATGCCTTTGACTTGCCCGGAGAGATAAAATTTAAGTTCCGTCTCACATTCGGCCATCAGGGGCGTTAATGGTATATTTTCTGCCTCATGCGCTTTACCGCATTGTTTAGGTTCGTTACAACTGGCAACTATGTTATGGAAATCAAGCGTTTGAGTATTAGACGCACGTTTTTGTGGTTGGATATGTTCATTATGCGAATTTTCCAATGCTATAGCAACAGTAAGCACACAGGTAATATTGCTCTTCTAAACAGGCTTGACGAATAGCTTGGCGTTCTACCTTGGTTAAGTTTTGATAACGCTTGTTAGGATTATAGCGTTTCCACTGGCTTAACTCCGTTGGTTCGCTTCCTTTAATGATCTTTCGCACGCAGCACCTCTAATCGTTTTATTAACAGACGAGCCTTGGTTAATTCTAAGTGATGGGCGGACAATTCTTTTTCTAATTGAGATAATGCCGCTTTGGCTTCACATAAATCACCCTCTTGAATCAAATTCAATAACACGGTGATTTTTTCTTGCACTTCTTCATTACGAATTTCGGTATCCATGACTTCGACAAGTACCTGATTGGCATCATAACCGTATAAATCTTTTACCGGTGCCAACTGGCTATCGTCTAGGATATAGCACCGCACTTTTTTCGCATCGCTGATGACGAGTGGCGAGTGTGTGCTGAGCAAAAACTGACAATTGGGAAAGGTATTGCGTAAACGCTGGATGATGCCGCGTTGCCATTGCGGATGTAAGTGTAGATCGATCTCATCAATAAGTACGATGCCTTCGCCATGCAATGGATTCTCTAATCCTGGATTCATCATCGCTAAACGACGTGCAATATCACCCACTAATGCCATCAGTGATTTTTCACCTTGGGAAAGCTGGCTCACATCTAGGGTTTTTCCCTGTTTTTCCACCGTCATTCGTAATCTAGGCTTACGTTGTACTCGTAATTTTGAAAAACCTGACATAAAGGCTGCAATGGCATTACGTACTGCGGTTAGTTGCTGATCATGGGGCAGCTGTGAGAGTTTTTCTTTTAATTGTTCAGCTTGGGGATTATTTTGAAGTGATTCCAGAATCTGTTGCATAGCGCCAAGGCCATTTTCATTTTCGGCATCTTCGCACTCGCGGAACCATTCAAAAAAGCGGCGAAAATCTACCCCTTGTGTGAGTGCATTATCATAGCCGTCCAATTGATTAAAACTATGGTGGGTTTTAATCTTCAGTGGAATATCTAAAACGACGCGCTCGACGGGATAATAAACCATCAACGGCAAACTGCTATTCTCATCCTGACTCAGGCGGTTGCGGTACAGATTGGCGAGACGGGTGAGATTTTTCAGTTCAGTGTTCTGTTCATTCTTAAAACCCTTATGTTGTTTCACTAATGTCCATTGATAATTAGTTTCTTGGTTATTTGATAAATCGCCGATATCAAGGCTGATTTTGCTGTACTTAGCGTCATTTTCGATATCAGAATCAAAAATGGGGCTGCCACTGCCTTTTTCTCGTTCAATACGGGCAATAAGCCAACTTAAAAGTGTTACCACTGCCCGCAATATGGAGGTTTTACCGGCACCATTATTGCCAATAAATACTGTTACATCTTTTGCTAATTCTATCGTTAAGTCTGTGAATTGGGTGAATTGTTCGAGCCTGAGTTTTTTAATTTGCATGATTATATAACTTACGCATTGAAAAAATAAATTAATTGAGTATTTAGTTAGTTAGCTATAATAAGACTAGGCCTTTATTTGTTAAGGAGTGTGCTTGAAATAATTTCGTGGTGGAAAATGTTTCGGGAATTCCAGCGTCATTCCCGAAACAACGCTTTCATTGAATGAGTTGTGCGCTTTCCTAAGTTATTTTAATAAAATCAATGGGTTATTTGCCTAACTGGCATTAAGTTAACTGGCATTAAGTTTCGCAATAAAACACCTACAAAAAGTATAAGTAATTAACCGCGTTTGAGGGCCATAACTTAATTTGAAAACCTTCAAACTCTTTTATGGCCCTCAAATAGTCTAAATAACCCTATAAATATAGGTTAATAATAGGGGCCGCGTATTACTACTCTGCCAAACGTGAGTTTGGACGAGTGTTTGGACGACTGCCAAACTAAAGTTTGGAGTCCGACTGGGGTGTTAAATATGGGTTGATTTTGCTTGTTTTTTTCACCCTATTTTTATTCTTTATGATCTCGCGTAGCGAGTTACTGCGTTTCACATTCAACCTCTACGGGGTTGGGGCCCTTCTTCGGCCATCCCCCAGGTTTCACCTCAATACCATTAAGTTAAGGGCAACCACAAGGGATTGCCCCTACAAACCGTCATGTAATGTAGGGGCAATCCTTTATGGTTGCCCTCACCGAAAAGCTTAACTTAATGGCATTGAGGTTTCACCTGGGG
>QNER01001077.1 GCA_003646175.1 Candidatus Parabeggiatoa sp. nov. 1 | reverse complement strand
TTGTACACAACCCAAATGAAGACTGTCAATTCCAAAGCCTATTGATACGTTCAAAAACAGAAGCGATAGCATCACTGAACATTTATAAAATCAATTGGTTATAATTTTTGTCCTGTACATAGGTATGTCTTACGCTTTGATAAAAAATTGACCCTAAGAAAAATGGCATTTTTTTTAGGAATGTGCCTGAGTTTTTGGGAAAACCCAAAAATGGTAGATGACAGGGCAAAACCGTAAAGCGTTTCCAAAACATTGAAGGTTTCTAACTGAAATTAATTATTTATCTGAAAAACTATAGCAGCTAATCGTCCCCTTACAAATCGCACGGATCACACAGTTTTAAAATAAGCATATTTTTTATTATTATATTAACTTTCAAGTTTTTTCGTACAAGGTTCGCCTTGTACTCCTGTACAAGGGGATCGAAGTACTCCATGATGCCGATTAAAAAATTCGTTTTTTTCGGAAAGAAGTTGTGCTATCAGTATATTCGCTATTCGCTATTCGCTATTAGCAAATAACGACTCTCTTATTTTTTTAATCTTAAATCTTATTTAGGAGGAAACAACAACATGCCTTACTCAGCAGAAATTAGCCGCGCTAACCCTTCGTGTGTTTTATTTATGATTGATCAATCATTTTCAATGGACGATCCCTTTGGGGGTGGCGAATCCACCGATAAAAAGGCGACGGCGGTGGCAGATGTGATCAATAAACTGTTACAAAATTTAGTCATCAAGTGTGCCAAAGATGAAGGGGTACGTGATTATTACCATATTGGCGTTATCGGTTATGGTGGGCAAGTTGGGCCGGCTTTTGGTGGTGAATTGGCGAGTAAAGAGTTAGTGCCGATTAGCCAAATTGCTAATAGCCCCGCCCGCGTTGAGGAGCGTACTAAAAAAATGCCCGATGCTACTGGGGAGTTAGTCGAACAAACCGTTAAGTTTCCAATTTGGTTTGATGCCATCACTTCGGGAGGGACAGCCATGTGTAAAGCCATGACACAGGCAAAACAAATACTTGAAAGTTGGTTGACGGCGCATCCTGATGGTTATCCACCGATAGTGATTAATATTACTGATGGTGAATCGACGGACGGCAACCCAAACGAAGTCGCGCAGGCGATCAAAAATCTAAAAAGCAACCATGGCGAGGTTTTGCTGTTTAACATTCATTTATCATCGCATCAAAACCCAAAGATTGAATTTCCTGAAAGTGAGGCGGGTTTGCCCGATGAATACGCCATACGACTTTTTCAAATGTCCAGTGTCTTGCCTAATTCTATCAAAGAGATAGCGCATCAAGAAGGTTACCCGGTTTCAACCGGCGCACGCGGTTTTGTATTTAATGCGGATATGACGGCACTGATTAATTTTTTAGATATTGGCACACGTCCAAGCAACCTTAGATAGGGGGAATGGTTCATTCAGAATGGGGAATGGGGAAATTGACGGGTACAGGAGTCCAAGATTTATCTTGGAACTGTCCAAACTAAAAACGACGCTAAAGTTTCGCGGAGCGAAACTTTAGCGTCGTTTGGACTCCTGAGCCAATTCCCAATTCCACATTACCCATTACCTATTACCCATTACCGGATATTTGAGCATGATTTGGCCTACTGCACAAGAGTATAGTGAGGCGGTACAAAATCCGCGATTGAATTTTAGCGATGCGGAATTGAAAGCCGGGCAACTCGAATTAACCCCGCTGGGTTTGCCACGCGCAATAAGTGGGAATTTTGTGACGGTTTTTCGGATGCAGTGTGAGCAACGTGATTTGGCTGTCCGTTGTTTCCTTCGCAATGTCACTGATCAACAACAACGTTACACCGCTATCAGTCAACACTTGGCACGTGTCAAACTACCCTACACAGTCTATTTTGAGTTCCTTTCAGAAGGCATACTCGTCCAAGGGCAGTGGTATCCCATTCTCAAAATGGCATGGGTAACAGGTGAACTGCTTGATAAATTCATTGAAAAAAATTTATATAATTCAGTGATATTGCAAGATTTAGCGGTTAGTTGGGTGACGCTGATAGAAACATTAAAGGATGCTGAAATTGCACATGGTGATTTGCAACACGGTAATATATTGATTGTTGATAATGATTTTAAATTGGTTGATTATGACGGGATGCTGGTGCCAAGACTTTTTCAAAAGTCTTGTAGTGAGATTGGACATGGGAATTATCAACATCCTCACAGAACCGCGAGAGATTTTTGGTCAGATATTGACGATTTTTCGGCATGGGTTATTTATATTGCGTTAATTTCTTTCAGTATTGAGCCACAATTATGGGAGCGCGTGGGGGCTGGTGAAGATTTTCTTTTGTTACACAAAGGTGACTTTGCTAACCCCGATGCGTCTGCTACATTGGCACTTTTGAGCCAACATAGTGATGCCTATATTCAAGCACTGGCGACAGAATTTAAGCAATTACTCCGCAGTAAGAGAATTTCACAAGTACCGTCATTGGATAACCAAATAATTTCTTCTCTCAACCCGCATAGTGCTAATTTCTCTGCCGCTGCTCATACCAGCGACAGTGTTAAAGGTTGGTGGGTTGATTACATCAAAGACTCACAACCGACTCAATCACCACTGACTTCAATTAAGTCTACATCTGACAAAGCCGAGTTGCAGTCAACAAGCGGGGCGGGTTTTGCAACCCCGCCGGCAACGTTTCAGGGTAATAGTAAACAAATCAAAACGTTTGGGCGCAAGTCGCAAACCGGTTCCCGCACTGTGGCCGAAATAATGAGCAACCCTTCAAAAGGCCAGCGATCAATTCGAGAAGAGCTTAGGCCGGTTGGGTTATTTATTGCGGTGTTTGGGTTATTTATTGTGGTAATGATATCTTTCTTACCGCCAAACAAATCACCATCACCAACAGAATCGACACCTATTGAACGACTACCTGCGTTGCCTGAACCAAAAATCTTCCGTGATAACTTACGTCATGGCAGTTTAGGCCCTGAGATGGTGTGGTTACCGGCAGGGCGATTTCAAATGGGGGATATTCAGGGGGGGGGTGATGATGATGAACAACCTGTGCATTGGGTACCCATTGAACGTTTTGCGATGGGACGCTATGAGGTGACAGTGGGTGAATTTCGACAGTTTGTGGCGGCGACTGGCTATAAAACGGTTGCTGAAAAGAAAGGGAATTGTTGGGGCCGAGCCGGCAGTGATTCTGGTAGGAATTGGCGTAATCCTGAGTTTTCTCAAAATGATAATTCTCCCGTTGTGTGCGTGAGCTGGGATGATGCCACTGCTTATGCAGTGTGGCTCAGTCAGGAAACC
>QNER01001076.1 GCA_003646175.1 Candidatus Parabeggiatoa sp. nov. 1 | reverse complement strand
CAAAATATCACGGATTTTTGCAGTCCCCTTAAGGGGACTTGAGCTTTTAGCCTAGGGATTTATCCCTAGGCGATTGGGGTTTCCACCACTTTTAATTGCACCCTTATAACCCGTAAAATTTGACATTTTTTGACAAGTGCGATGCTGCGAGAAATTCGCTTGTCTGAAAAATCGGGTGTGAAGAATTTTCGCAAAGCTTGATATACATAACCCATTGATTTTTGGTATTTTAATTATAAAAGGCATTTTTTGGGTAACAGATTGATTTTAAACGCTTATATACGCATAACGATTTTAGACAAAAATAGTGATAAGTCATTGATACAGCAAGGAAGTAGTGTCGACGGGGCTTCGATTAGCAAAATGAGCGTCCATGCCCATTTTACCGTAGCGAACCGCTTTACTAATTAAATGGGGCTCTGGCTGTCCGGTACCACGGAACGAACGAGGCGAAGGAATCGTTCCCCCATGACTTTACGACGGCTGGAATGAACTAACGAAAATGCTAAAGCGGACAGAGACTACTCGCCATCCATGGCTCGCAGCGTAATTAAATGAACAGTGTCGTGGAAACTGTTATTGGACAACTTTTAGCAATTCAACATTCAGAAGGTGCGGGCACGGGATTTATTGCATCTAACCAATCGTGTTATCAAGAGATTCTTTTATCATACCACAGCTGTGTTTTTTAACCGCTCTTTGGGTTGTACGACCCTCCAATTTGAATGGTTTATTCAAATAGAAGTTGAACATCACGTTATTAACTTACTCATTATAAACAAATAATCTTATTGATAAATAGTTTATGATAAAAGCATTGTAAGTACCCGTGCAGGTATTTTCAAAAAATAAATCTAATAAAAACAACTACTTATGTACCAATAACATTGAAAAACTCTTGCACGGGTACTTATATCTATTTATAATAAAATAACTAGTAAAAATAAATAAATAATATTTATTAAAATTAATTAATTAAATTAATACTATTTTTTTTAGGTTTTAATTGAAACGTATATTAATTTATGATTTGGTAGTAGTTATTTAAAAACATGACCCAAAAACGTGAGCCCAAATTATTTCAAATACAATTTCGCAACAATTCTAACAAACGTTCACCAAAATCGTTCGGCAAGTGGGCTTCTATGGGTAAATACCAATGTTGAGGGCTGGCAAAATGCCGACATTTTACCGCATCTTTTTCGGTCATAATCACCGGCAAGTTGTCATAAAACCAAATATCGGCCTTTTTGTAATGATGATGATCAGGAAATTCGTGACAATGCAGTTTTAAACCATTATCATGCAAGTGAGCAAAAAATTGTGCTGGATGACCAATGCCTGCAACGGCATGTACGGTGTGGCCGTGTAATACCGACAAAGGTTGTTCGATATTATCATCAGTCATGCGCCGCAAGGGTTTGGCCTCGTATTGCATAGTAAATTCATCGTTTGGTTGGGCCGGGAATGAGGAACAGTTTCCCGAAACCGCCTCTGAGTTGAGATTTTTGGATTGGATCCTCGTCACGATAAAGTCAACTTGTTCAAGACGGTTCACTGATTCACGCAGAGGCCCTGCGGGTAAACAGCGACGATTGCCACAAAGGCGAATGCCATCAAGGACAGCAATTTCTATATCACGGTGCAATGCATAATGTTGTAAACCATCATCACTGATAATAAGATTGCAATCATCATTTTCTAAGAGGCTTTGTACCGCTTTGATGCGTCGCTTTGCTACAGCGACAGGACAACCACTCTGCCGCGCCAATAGCACGGGTTCATCACCAACGAGGTATGGATCGCTGTCTGAATGCACAAGTTGTGGCCACTTTTTGGCGCGTCCCCCATATCCCCGACTGACAATGCCGGGCTTAAAGCCTTGTTTTTTTAGAAATTGTACAAGCCAAATAACCAAAGGCGTTTTCCCGGTTCCCCCCACTGTGATATTACCAACGACAATAACTGGCATGGGAACTTGATGGCAAGCGAGTAAGCCATGTTTATAGGCTTGTCGACGTATCCCGGCAATGGCACAAAACAGCCAAGATAATGGGGCTAACGCCAATCCCAACGGGTGATTGCCGTACCAAATGCGGTTAAATGTCATGTTTTCTACAATTTTTCAGATAGATAAATAATAAGGTAATAGGTAATAGGTTTGAGGAAATAGGTAACTGGTGAAAAATTAGGAAAATTCTGAAGTAATTCTGTGATTTTACGTGTACTGAATTTATGTAAGCCATTAAAATTGTCGGGTTGTAATAGTTGGAAGTCCCGTGTTAGTGGCTTTCTAGCTGTGATAAACGTCTTAATTCCGGTAGATTTGGATTAAACCGTTCACTGATGGTTTTAAAGGATTGAGGTAAAAAGGTAATTTTTATTAAAAAACCATAAGTTATTTAGTCAACTTAAGTTTAGTCCTGAAAGCCCATTACCCTTCAGCCCATTACCCTGCCCTAATCTGAAAGTCTACATAGCCCGAAAAAATATTTACCATACCAAACGGTATCGAATTTCATTTTTCTAAAGGGCGTTGTTGTGCTTCAAAACTGAGGTGAGCAAAGCCTAAATTACGAGCGGCTTCCAAGGCTCTAACCACGGCATAATGTGGGGCATTTTTATCGGCACTGATGAGCAACGGGGGATTTTTATTTTCACCAGCTGCTTTTTTTAAGGCCCGTGTCAGTGTTTCTAATTGGGGATTAATTAAACTATGCTCCAAATCATTGATAGCATATTCCCCGTGTTCATTAATGATAATTCTAATAAATTCTTGTTGCTCAGTGGGATGCTCGACCGAAGCTTCGGGCAAACTGATTTTGAGTTGTGATTCCCGATTAAACGTTGTTGTCATCATAAAAAATATGAGCAATAAGAAAACAGTATCAATCAGCGGGGTTAAATTGACCCGAAAATTGTCACGGGGTTGACGGTGGCGAAATTTCATATTCAGAAATTTAGGAATTCAAGGAGCTTATTGGATCAGGAGTTAATAAAGTTTTTTATAAAACAGGGGAACCAAACTCACTCTCAATTCGCTCAATATAAGTTATTAAAAAACCATAAAATTATACAGGCATTTCCAAAAAAAATTTGTGTTATTTCTGTGTTTACAAATGACTGATTTTATTAGTAAAAATTAACTTGTTGATTTAATATGAAATCATCGAGTCAACGTTGATTTTACTAAAAAATTAATTATTTAAAGAAATTATTAAGCGAATGGTGAGAACTCAAGTTTGGACTCAGGTAAATCTTACGAGCTTAAGTATAATGCTTGAACGAAAACCGTCTAGAAGTTGCGT
>QNER01001075.1 GCA_003646175.1 Candidatus Parabeggiatoa sp. nov. 1 | reverse complement strand
TTAAAAAGTCAATTATAAGGATGATTCAAATACCCAAAATTAGCCATAAACCTTACGTAAAATAGAAATTTTAAATAAAATAGTCTATAAATATAAATCATTGATTTTTAAAATATATAGTTTTTCAGATAAATTAATTTCAGTTAGAAACCTTCAAGGTTTTGGAAACCTTCAAGGTTTTGCCCTAAATATTTCAGAAACCTTCAAGGTTTTGGAAACCTTGAAGGTTTTGCCCTAAATATTTTTCTGAACGTCTATACATCATTTTGCAGGGATGAACCAAACAAATTATCACACCAAAAATAGAGCAGCTAAATACACAATGCACAATACACAACTTTATAGTCATCCAGAAAAGTGTTGTTCATGGCAAAAACTTCTAAGGTTTGGCAAACATCAGAGGTTTGAAACATAATTTTTCTGGGCTGCTATAACTCATTTATTTTTTAGGTATAAAAAATATCGCTGTGCGCCTCCACCAAAATTTAGCCAATAACTTCAACAACCACGCTGTTTTTCGTACAAGGTTCGCCTTGTACTCCTGAACACATACGTGTACAAGGTTCGCCTTGTACTCCTGATAAAATACGCAGCCCTCTCGTACAAGGTTCGCCTTGTACTCCTGATAATATAGGCTTTGTCAAAAAAATTGAATTTTGCGTACCGCACTAAAATGGCTTAAGAAGTAAGAGGTAAGAAGTTACCATGGCCTTAAAGTAGGGTGGGCAAGTGTTTTTTTTGCCCACCTGATAATTGCAAGAAAAATACCTTGCCGGCCCTAATAAACACCACCGATTCAACGTTCAGTTATAGTATTCCTAAATGATTTGTCTCATTGTCAAAAAATATCCACTTTTTTATGTGTGTTCTACATTTGTTTATATTGCCCCATGCCAAAATCGATGACATTGATGTAACCGATTGATTTTTAAAGCGGTATAAAAAAACGACATTTTAAACAATGTAATGTGAAAAAATTTAGGGGCGTGTTTGTTGGCGCGTCATAGAATTATTTATCAATTATCAATTATCCAATTATCAATTATCCCTACTTGGTTGATCTTATATCCTTATCCCATTACACTACGCATTTAGTGATCTGGCAAAAAACGGTTGGAGCAGTTTATATTAGAATTTATACCGATTTAAAACGCACCCATTGATTTAATTGAAATGAGCATTGACAACAGCGTCATAAAATCAAGATTTGTAACTACTCAGCCCTGAAAGGGCGCTTTATTAAAGCCTAGGGCAGCGCCCTAGGAACCAATTTTAATGCGCTTTCAGGGTTTTAAATCATAAACACCTGCACCTGGTAGTTACACAGGCTATAATAATAAGTCCCGTTGGGGCTGAGTAGTTACCAAGGCTTTTGATTAAATTCTAAGGTTTTTGCTTGCAGACAAAACTTTTCCTAATGACTATAAATAAAACACTGCTCAGTTAAAGACAGTTAATTTTGCCGTGCAAAATTCTTTTCATCTCAAATCTTATGACTATGGATCACGAGACAAGTTCTGAGCAAAGCACATTGGGCACGGGGACATCAAAAATGCTCGCCATGCAAGCACTTTTGACCACAAGTGTTGCATGTTTTTTTTTCCTCTATCAAGGACACTTATCGGCACAAGCCGCTATGTATGGTGGGGCTATTGTGATGTTTAACGTCTGGATGACAAGCCGTCGGATGCGAACCGCAACCGAAATCGCCAAAATTGCGCCCGGCAAAGAAGTCAGTGTTTTTTATCTTGCAGCCATGCAACGGTTTGTTTTTACCTTGGCTTTTTTTATCTTAGGCATGGGCTGGCTTGAGTTATCACCGATGCCTATGTTGGTAGCGTTTGCGCTTGCCCATTTTGGCTATATGGAATTGGGTTAGAAACCTTTAAGGTTTTGGAAACCTTGAAGGTTTTGCCCTATGGCAGTCATTGGGAATTGGCACAGTTAGAAACCTTCAAGGTTTTGGAAACCTTGAAGGTTTTTCCCTAAATATGGCAAATAGCGTATTTTCATTTTTCTGATGACATTAAAGGTAGTCCCTACAAACCAATAGAGGCGAGTTCAAACAGCCCAATAACCATAACGGATATTTATGGTTTAAACCTCAAGAAAATCCAATTCTCAAATGACTGAGCAGTGTTCATTTATTAATGAGGTTAGAACCGGCCAACTCATTTTTGTTACTCATTGATTTTTAAGAACTTTACTGGTTTGTAGGGACTAGCAACATTAAGGGAGTATAAACGTGGCAGAATCTCACGAAGCCGTAACGGGGCCGGGGCCAGTTGAATATATCCAACACCATTTACATAATTTATCTATTGGTGAAGGTTTTTGGACTTTCCATCTGGATACCTTTTTTTTCGCAGCCATCTTGGCAGTATTGTTGGGATGGGTGGCTAAAAAAGTGGGCGATAATTTAGACCCGGACAATCCAAAGGGGCTGCAAAATTTCCTTGAGATCATACTGGAATTTGTTGAACAACAAGTCAAGGACGCTTTTACCGGCTACAATCCGCTCATTGGGCCCTTAGCTTTCACACTGTTTATGTGGATTTTTTTGATGAACGCGATGGATTTGGTGCCGGTTGATTTAATGCCTTGGTTAGCCAGTTTGATTGGGATTCCCTATCTAAAAATCGTACCGACTGCGAATTTGGATACCCCGTTGGCACTGGCCGGTAGCGTATTTGCGCTGATTATTTTTTTCAATATCAAAGTCAAAGGGGGGTTTGGCTTTGTTAAAATGTTTTTATTTCACCCCTTTGCCTCTAACAATATTATCGCCAAAATACTGTTAATACCTGTTAATATTGTTATGACGACTGTTGAAGAATTAGCCAAACCAACCAGCATGGGGCTACGTTTATTTGGTAATATGTTTGCCGGCGAGTTGATTTTCATCTTAATTGCCTTATTACCATGGTGGATTCAATGGATGCCCGGCGGTCTGTGGGCCATTTTCCACGTTCTTATCATTAGTTTGCAAGCCTTTATTTTCATGTTACTCACCATTGTTTACTTGAGCCTTGCTCATCAAACCCTGGATGACGGACATTGATTAATTGTGAATTGTGTTCGCGCCTAAGATTTTTGCGCGCAAAAATCATTAGGCGCGAATTGTGAATTGCGAATTGTGAATTTGTACCAAATTTGCCATTTATCATTCGCTATTCGCAATTAGAATTGCAATTCTAATTTTTTCGTAACGACTCAGCCCTGAAAGGGCGCTTTATTAAAGCCTAGGGCAACGCCCTAGGAACTTTCAGCTATAATAAATTCGCACACTTCGGTGCTCAGTAGTTACAT
>QNER01001074.1 GCA_003646175.1 Candidatus Parabeggiatoa sp. nov. 1 | reverse complement strand
GGTAGTGATGACCAAACTGTGCGTCTTTGGGATGTGGAAACTCGCGAAAACCTGCTGACTCTGTTTCATGGTTCCAACGGCGAATGGGTGGCTTGGACGCCGTCGGGACATTACGCAGCTTCGCCCAATGGAGACAAAATGGTGGGTTGGCAAATCAATCGCGGGGTGGACAAAGCCGCCGATTATGTCAAAGCAGCCCAATTGCGCGACTCTCTCTATCGGCCCGATGTGATTGATGCCACGCTACGGTTACGCAGTGTCAAACAAGCCATTGCCCAAACCAAGAAGGCCCATTTCAATTTAGCCCGCTTGCAACAAGAATCACCACCCCGCTTTCAAATTACTTCCCCGCGTGGGAACAGTAAAGTGACAAAGGGCGTGGTGCCGGTGGTGTTAAAAATTGCGACCAATACGCAAGCCATTCAAAGCTTTAGCGTTTATGTCAATGGCCGCAAAGTCACCCCGCAAGGCGTGCGAAATATCCCGCGCCTGATTAAAAGCCATCAACGCACCCTTGAAGTGCCTTTAGAAACCGGCAAAAATCGGATCAAGATTCGCGCCAAAAACCGCCTCGGCACCACCTCCGCCGCAGTGACTGTCCACTACGACGGTACCAGCCAAATTCGTGAAGGCACGTTGCACCTAGTCAGCATTGGCGTCAGTGCCTATCCCAATTTGCCATCTGATAAACAACTGGGTTTTGCGGCCAAAGATGCCCAAGCCCTGCACAACACGCTGGCAACCCAAGCCAAAAAACGCTATCGCAAAGTTAACCCGGTCCTATTGTCCGATAATCAGGGTAACAGCCCAACCAAGGACAATATCAAAGCTGCTCTAGCCAATTTGAAGGCCAAACCGGCCGACACAACCATCGTGTTTTTAGCCGGGCACGGTGTCAACCTTGGCAAAGATTATTACTTTGTGCCCAGAGATGCGCGCTACTCAGGTGGCAAAATCGTCGCCGATAGCCTAGTTCCTTGGCAAGTCTTGCAAAATGCGATTGCCAACGCCCAAGGGCGGCGTATCTTATTAATAGACACCTGCCACGCAGGCAATGCGTTTAACCCCCGCCTACTCCAAGATGCCGCCAACAAAAACGTCGTGGTGCTCAGTGCCACCGATGCCGATAGCATCAGCCGAGAACGGAAAGAGTTAGGGCATGGCGTATTTACTTATGCGTTATTGGAAGGTTTGAAAGGCTGCGCCGATATGTTACCCGATGGTGGTAAAATCATGTTCAAAGAATTAGATACTTATGTATCGCATCTCGTCTCACAAATCACCGAAAACCGGCAAAGAACCGTGTCGCAAGCGTCTGGGCAAGGCTTTGAAGATTTCGTGTTTGTGCAGTTGTAAAATTTCCGTGATGCTATCGCTGGTTTTGGCGATAGTATCACTTTCCTCTCGTGATGCTATCGCTGGTTTTGGCGATAGTATCACTTAACTTTAGTGAAAAGGGATAGCATCCGGAAAACTAAATAAACGGATACTATCCCTAAGAAGGGATAGCATCCGTAATGCAAATTAAAATCCTTTATTATAAACAATCCCTGTAGTTATTGTTGTTTAAAATTCGTTTATTTCGTCAATTCGTTGTACTCAACTGAACTTTTAAAACGGATACTATCCCTAAGAAGGGATAGCATCCGTAATGCAAGTTAAAATCCTTTATTATAAACAATCCCTGTAGTTATTAATCGCACCAAAGGAGAAAAACGATGAACAAATCATTAACCCAGCGTTTCTTGTTACTGGCTCTAACACTGAGCCTCATCGGCTGTTTGCCGGGCACTAAATCGTCGAGTCGCACCACCTTGGCACCAACCGTCAACGAATCCAAATCGATAGAATTTATGGGTTCCGACTATTTTGATAACGCACTTTCCGGCGCGATGAACGACAACTATACTCAAATTGCAGTGTCCGTCACCCAACCCTTTTCTATCAACAATATTCCAGAACGCATGAATGCGTGGTTAGGTGTCATTGGCGGCAGCGGCGGAGAAGTTAAAACCGAACCGGTTGAAGGCTCAAGAAATATGCTTGGTTTAGTGGCGGCATTGTACCCACTGTATCAAGAATTAATGCGACAACTCAGTTACTTGCCGGCCAAAAATTACAATGCCACCCTGTTCTATCGGAATGAAGAAGGAGAAGCAATGATAGAACAAGTTGTTTTCACACGTAGATAGGAAAAAGCGTCACAGTCACAATCACAGTCGTAGTTTCGTAGGGTGGGT
The DNA here is from genome assembly GCA_003646175.1 of Candidatus Parabeggiatoa sp. nov. 1. Lineage (GTDB taxonomy): Bacteria > Pseudomonadota > Gammaproteobacteria > Beggiatoales > Beggiatoaceae > Parabeggiatoa. Next base: position 1,073 of record QNER01001074.1, on the reverse strand, counting down.
AAGCGGGCTGCTAGAACTCCAAAAACCCAAAAATAGTACAGCCCGCTTGCCCACCTGGAGAACGTTTACCGATACAACCAAACGCGCATCAGCGAAATCAACTTATCGGTGTCCACCGGTTTAGAAAGATAATCATTGGCACCCGCTTCGATACATTTGGCCTTATCGCTTTTCATCGCTTTTGCAGTCAACGCGATGATGGGCAATTTACAAAGGTGGGGTTGTTGTCTGATTTTCCGCGTAGCCTCATAACCGTCCATTTCTGGCATCATGATATCCATTAAGACAAGGGCAATATCCTGATGTTCCTCCAATAACTCCAGTGCTTCCTTGCCATTGGTACCAATCACAACGTCCATGTCTTTATCCTCTAACACGGTCGCTAACGCAAACACATTTCGCACATCGTCATCCACAACCAATACCTTTCTATGCTTTAAAATCGCCGTCTTGTCATGCACCATCCGTAGCATATCGCGCTTATCAGTGGACAAATTGGCTTCTATCTGGTGGAGAAACAGGGTAACTTCGTCTAACAAACGCTCTGGCGATCTCACCGTCTTGATCGTGAGATTATCGGCGCAATGTTGCAATAAGCCTTCTTCCTGCAAGTTTAAATCACGATTAGCATAAATAATCACCGGAATTTGGGATAAATCGTCTTCATGGCGCAGCTGGTCAAGGAGTTGGATACCGGTACTGTGTTCGATATCTGCATCAAGAATAATACAATCAAATGCTGCTATTTTGAGATGTTGTAAGGCCGCCGCCAGCGTCACAGCGAGCGTCGTTTGAATCTCGTCACTCTCAACTAAATCCACAATTTTTTGTTGATGCAGTTCGTTATCAACCACCACCAATAAATTTTTCACCGTTTTGGCAATAAACTGCTCTATCTTTTTGAAAGCCTCCTCTAGTTGCTCCATGTTGACGGGTTTATGCAAATACCCAATCGCGCCCATTTTTTTTGCATCCATACTTTGATCAAAGGCGGAGATAAAATGTACTGGAATATGCCGCGTTTCAGGATTTTCTTTGAGCCTTTCCATCACCGTCCAACCATCCACTTGGGG
>QNER01001073.1 GCA_003646175.1 Candidatus Parabeggiatoa sp. nov. 1 | reverse complement strand
CAAAAAGACGTTGGGTGGCTACGAACTATTTCCTAAACGTAAAGAAGGTGGGCAACAAAAAGACGTTGGGTGGCTACGAACTATTTCCTAAACGTAAAGAAGGTGGGCAACAAAAAGACGTTGCCCACCCTACGAACTAATCTACGCATACGCGATGCTGTCAACTTTTGCGTAGATTCCATTACCCATTAAAGAATGTATCGACTCAAATCTTGGTTATCAACCAATTCACTTAAGTGATCATTGACATAATCAACATCAATCGTCACCGTCTCACCGTCACGTTCGGGCGCATCAAAAGATACATTTTCCACTAAACATTCCATCACGGTATGTAAGCGTCTCGCTCCGATGTTTTCGGTGCGTTCATTGACTTGCCAAGCCATTTCCGCAATTCGTGTCACACTGTCTTCGGTGAAATTCAGCGCTAACCCTTCGGTTTCCATCAAAGCAATGTATTGTTCGGTCAAAGACGCATCGGGTTCTGTCAAAATACGAACAAAATCAGCAGCATTGAGCGCATTGAGCTCCACACGAATCGGCAAACGGCCTTGTAATTCTGGGATTAAATCCGACGGTTTGGACAAATGAAAAGCACCAGAGGCGATAAACAAAATATGGTCGGTTTTGACCATACCGTATTTCGTGCTGACGGTGCAGCCCTCAACCAGTGGCAATAAATCACGTTGTACACCTTCACGCGAGACATCCGCTCCAATGGTTTCGGAACGTTTGGTGACTTTGTCAATTTCGTCTAGAAACACAATGCCATTTTGTTCAACACGATCCACCGCATGCGTCTTCAACTCGTCTTCATTAACCAGTCGCGCGGCTTCTTCTTCTTGTAACAGTTTCATTGCCTCTTTAATACGCAATTTACGGTTTTTAGTGCGCCCCCCAGAGAGATTTTGAAACATACTTTGTAACTGGTTGGTCATTTCTTCCATACCGGGGGGGGCCATAATTTCCACACCCACACGAGTTTCATTCAGTTCGATTTCGATTTCCCGCTCATCAAGCTGGCCTTCTCGCAACATTTTTCTAAACTTTTGCCGCGTTGAGGAAGGCTCTTCTTGGGCATAATCAAAGCGATTACTATTTCGCGGTGGGGGTAACAAGGCATCTAAAACCCGCTCCTCGGCTGCATCTTTGGCCTGGTTCTCGACTTCGCCCATCGCATCTTCGCGGGTCATTTTCACCGCCATATCAACCAAATCGCGGATGATTGACTCCACATCGCGGCCCACGTAACCGACTTCGGTAAATTTAGTGGCCTCTACTTTGATAAAGGGTGCTTTTGCCAGTCTGGCTAAACGCCGGGCAATTTCGGTTTTCCCCACACCAGTTGGGCCGATCATCAGAATATTTTTAGGGGTAACTTCATTGCGTAAGTCAGGCTCAAGTTGCATGCGCCGCCAACGGTTACGCAGTGCAATAGCAACTGCCCGTTTAGCGGCATTTTGGCCGATAATGTGTTTATCCAACTCACTGACAATTTCTTTGGGAGTCATTTCGCTCATAGTTTTCTGTCAATAATCCTTAAGTCGAAGGGCAGAGCAATGAAAATAATGGACCGGCAAGAAACCAAGGCTCGAATCGAACCATGGAATCGATTCGCAATTGATTTTATTCAGCGGCATCGTCCGAGCCCGTCGTTAGGCTTTCAATAGTCAAATTATGATTAGTATAAATGCAGATGTCGGCTGCGATATGCAATGCCTTTTCAACAATCTCTTGTGCGCTCAAAGCACTGTTGTCCAGCAGCGCTTTTGCGGCCGCCTGTGCATACGGCCCACCCGAGCCTATCGCCATTAAAAAATCTTGCGGTTCGATCACATCACCTGTGCCCGAAATAATCAAGGAAGCCGTTTTATCGGCCACGGTTAGTAAGGCTTCCAAGCGTCGTAACATGCGATCAGTACGCCAATCTTTGGCCAATTCCACCGCGGCGCGAGTTAAATTGCCTTGATGTTTTTCGAGTTTACCTTCAAAACGTTCAAACAAAGTAAAGGCATCTGCTGTACTCCCGGCAAAACCGGCGATAACTTTGTCGTGATACAATCGCCGCACTTTACGGGCGTTATGTTTCATCACGGTATCGCCCAGAGAAATTTGTCCATCTCCGCCTATCACAACAAATCCCTCACGGCGTACCGATAAAATGGTGGTACCTCGAATTTGTTCCATTGTTTTTTAAATCCTTATAATCAATAGCGTTATTGAGTTTAAGTGACATGACGGATACTATCGGTGAAAAGGGATAGCATCCGTTTAACCTTCATCACGACTTGTACTGGACTGCCTAAATCTCCTGAAAACTCCTTCGACATTTTTGGCATCCAATATTTTCAATGACTTACAAAAACATGCGCAACCAAAAATAAATGATTTACAGACTTTTCCGGAGTTTTCAGTAAATCTCGACAGCAAAAAACCAAGTTTCTTATCAACCATTCAGGCTTACTGTGTTACGCACTGTGCAATTTTCCCCGTTGCGGTTATTGATTGTGCAAATACACGACATTTTATTTTTGGTAAAAACTTTGGCACAAAACTTTTCTGGGCAACGGTAGCCCACCCATTTCAATGATTGAAAAATCAATAAGTTATAAAAGTTGCGAACAGCGTTATATTGTAATAATTATACACGCAAGTTACTCATACTGTGAATAACTCATTGATGAAATATACCAAATGTAGCCTGGTTTGCAACAATTTGGGTGTTTAATAGTTTACTTGATTGAAATCAGTCGTTTTTCCGCTTTCGAGTGTAGCAATAAAAATAAAGCCTTATTAAATGTAACTACTCAGCACCGAAGTGTGCGAATTATTATAGCCTGGGGCAACGCCCCAGGTGCAGGTGTTTAATTAAAATTGTTATTCTGGTTCCCAGGGTGCAGCCCTGGGCTTTAATAAAGTGCCCTTTCAGGGCTGAGTAGTTACCATTAAATTAGTTCCCAGGGCGCAGCCCTGGGCTTTAATAAAGTGCCCTTTCAGGGCTGAGTAGTTACCATTAAATTAGAATAACACTTGATAGGCATGAAGTGCTACCTTTATTTGTTTTTATTGCCCACCTGATCGTGTGACATATTTTGGGGCCGGCAACACGTTGCCTGCCCCCTACGAACTGAACAGAACAGGTGGGCAACAAAAAGACGTTGCCCACCCTACGAACTGCTAACTGAACAGTGTTCAGCCCTGAAAGGGCGCTTTATTAAAGCCCAGGGCAGCGCCCTGGGAACTCAGCCCTGAAAGGGCGCTTTATTAAAGCCCAGGGCAGCGCCCTGGGAACTCAGCCCTGAAAGGGCGCTTTAT
>QNER01001072.1 GCA_003646175.1 Candidatus Parabeggiatoa sp. nov. 1 | reverse complement strand
GTGATACATACGCTACAACCAGCGATAGCATCACGAGAGAAAAGTGATACTATCGCCAAAACCAGCGATAGCATCACGAGAGAAAAGTGATACTATCGCCAAAACCAGCGATAGCATCACGAGAGAAAAGTGATACTATCGCCAAAACCAGCGATAGCATCACGAGAGGAAAGTGATACTATCGCCAAAAACAGCGATAGCATCACGAGGATACTATCCGAAAACGATTTACCGCAACATCGTGTTTTGAGGATCATGCTGCTTAAAGTTTCTAACCGCAGTTTCTTGAGATTGCACCGCATAACAATAGCGACACCCACTCACACAAGTGTTATCCATACCAATATCAATGGTTTTAATACAACGACAGCCGTCCCGAGAAGGGCTTGGTTCGAGTTGATTGACCTTTTTCACGAGTTCTTTACCATAAGGTGCGAAAAGTGCCACACTACAACATTGCGAGTTTGGCAAATCCGACCATTCTGGGTTACTGCACATCCGCAGCTCTATCAGATATTCGGCCGCTATGCTAACCAAACCGTCGAGTAAAATCTGGGCTGCTTGACCCACTTGTGGAAGATTTGGATAGCGCGTCGAAACCATCTTATGTCTAGGATTTAATTGACGATACTGAACTTCCACTACGTCATTCATCCGTAGGACCGTTTTGGCGTAAGGCTCTGGGAAGGAAACGTTTACCACTCGGGTGGCACCCTCAAGGATGCTGGCAATCTGCCGAAAATGCGCTAAGTGAAATTTCACCGGGAAGTCTTTGGAAATCACAATGGGATCATAACGCCATTGTATACATTCCGGCGATGGCAAAGTCTTAGCAATAGCGATAAAGTCATCAATCACATTTTCCCGTCTCGGAATGTGGGGTTCAAGATCATGCCCATATCCGGTTATAGTGTATTGAAAAACATAAGGTATGCCCTCGTCTCGTAGTGCTTGGAGCGGGTTTTCAAAGGAATGAGCATATTTTGTCCAGAATAAGTATCCCAACACGTCTTCATTACGCAACGAAACGCGCCCTTTGCCTCCAAAAGCATTGCGGAATTCAGCAAAACCGGCTTTGCGGCGTTCAGCAAACCATTTGGCAAAGTAATGTGGTATGTCAGTCCGACGTGAGGCACTGATTAAATTCATGATGTACCTCTTTATCTGATGATGAAATATTTATGCCACCGCGTAATCCGTGTACCGTTTTTTTGTACCAGGTTCGCCTTGTACGCCTGACCAAATACGTGGTTTTTTCGTACCAGGTTCGCCTTGTACTCCTGATAATGTGACATTGCCAAGTAAGTTATTTACTAAGAGGATAAATAACAATGCCAAGATTAACACTCATTACATTTCTGATTTTTCCAATCATTGTTTGGGCTAAAACACCCTGTCAGACAGCTGATCAGTATGTTGTGCGCGCCCTTTATCTTGACAGCGCGACTCACGCAGCCCAGCAAAAAAAATATTTTAGGCGCGCTATTGCGCTTTGCCCCACTCATCCGGAAGCGCATAATAATCTGGCTGTTGTCCTCGAACAGGAACAGAATTATTCTGACGCGCTTTACCATTACCAACAAGCATTGAAGCATCGTCCGAATTACGTCAAAGCGTGGTTAGGTTTAGGGGATGTTTATTATCAACAAGGCCAATTACCTTTAAGTCTTGAGGCCTATTTACAAATTTGCACCCAGCATCAGCGTGCTCGTCAGCGCGTGGCGGCACTGTTAGAAAAACATCGCTACCGCACTGTGGATGGTAATCAGGTGCTGAGCAGTGAAAGCCTGAATTTACTCTTTGATCAGAGTCGTTTAGAGACGCTTTATCAACAAGCGAATCAATGTCGTACAGTTGATAGGGACATCGCCCCGAATCCAGAGGCTACGAGAGCAATCCGAGAACCAGTGGCGGTATTTCGCAATATCCAATTTAAGGTGGGCCGATTTTACTTAAGCCTAGTCTCAGAGCAACAACTGACAGAAATTGCGACAACGCTAATTCAAATGAATGCGAGACACATTCAGATTCGGGGGCATTCAGATAGTCAAGCTTGGAAAGGCCAATTAGCCACACGAAGTCGCCAACTGAACCTGAAACTGTCACAAGAGCGCGCCAATTCGGTTAAAAGTGCGTTAATGAGCAAAGGGGTTTTGGACAGAATGAAGACGGTGGGTTATGGGGAAAATAGTCCTTTGGTAAACGGCCATTTTGAAACAGCGTGGGCTCAAAATAGACGAGTGGAAATCGAAGTAAAGAACTGAGGTTACGCATTCAGATTGTGTTATTCCCCATTTCCCATTTGCAAGAGGCTCGTTATTGTAATCCTTGTCGTTATTGCCTGTGTACAGGACAAAAAAGTGTTAAAGCCGTGATGCTATCGCTTTTTTTGCGATGGTATCACTCAAAAAATAGCACTGGTTATTACAATGATATTTGACGGATAAGTCAGTCTATTAAGGATTTTGGCAGATAGAGAAGGGTGATACCGCAAAAGTGCAAAAGTGATACTATCGCAAAAAAGCGATAGCATCACGAAATAGTTTAAAATCAAAGGATTACAATTTTTGTCCTGCACATAGCGTTATTGCACAAATACCGTCAACTCACTCGTCCCCCAAAACGCCATCTCTTGCAATGCCGTCGCCAGTTCTGTCTCCAACGACAGCGGTGCTGATGTCACGATTGCTTTAAAATACTCCTCGCCCTTTTCCAAACTTAAGCGCGAATCCATAGCCACCAGTTGCTCTGGTTGCCAATCAATTTGTGCTTTGGGTAACGAGTAGATGCGATTGGCTTGAATGTCGAGGTTTTGAAACAACAGAGACAATGAACCTTCGGGGGAGACATTGAACAAGGTAAAATATCCATTCGACTCAGCATTGTCATCGAATTTATAATAAAGCGTCACCTCTTCATCTACCGTCAATTGCGTTTTGCCCGGTAAATTTAACCAAAATGTCACTGTAATGGTGGCGTTGTTGGGGTGATGCAATTGCTGGAGTTGTTTTCGTCTATCCGGTGGTGCCGATGGTGCCGGCACCACTGGCTGAATCGGTGAAGGCGGTTGAGCAGCGTCGGAAACATTGGAAACATTGGAAATGGTGGACTGCGGTGGTTGAGGCTGGGTGCCATTTTCTTCAGACGCGCCAAATTGGTAGTATTCATAATGCACAATGACGACACCCGTTATTAATGCAATAACCGTTGCAATTAAGATTTCTTTTATGCCCATAGTCTCAGTTATTAGTTAAAATTGAGTAGGAGTCCAAGATTTATCTTGGGCTTGCCAAACTAAAGTTTGGACTCCAGAATTGAGTAG
>QNER01001071.1 GCA_003646175.1 Candidatus Parabeggiatoa sp. nov. 1 | reverse complement strand
GGCAACGGCTTATGGGGCTGCTGTCAACTACTTAACCCTTGGGCAAGAATGCTTAACCGAAAAGAGTTGGGATCGTTCTTACGACTTGACGCTCAATCTCTTTACCGAAGCGGCTGAAGCGGCCTATATCAATGGTGACTTTGAATACAGCCTGAGGTTGATAAATACGGTGTTACAACAAGCACAGGAAGTGCTTGATAAGGTCAAGGTATACGAAGTTAAAATACAAGTTCATAGTGCTTATAATCAACTACCCGCTTCGATAGAAACCGGGCTAGAAATTCTACAACAGTTGGATATTCCACTGTTGAAGTCACCACCACCTAACCTGATGATTGAAAAGCTCGAAAATTTACCCACTTCGACGGATGCCCGTCAACAAGCGGCTATGCGTATTTTAATGCTGTTGTTGCCAGCCGCTTTTATTACGAATCCCTCATTTTTGTTACCAATGGGGTTCACCCTAGTCAATCTCTGTATCAACAATGGCAATTCACCATTGGCTGCCTTTGCTTATGTTTTTTATGCGATGTTGCTTTGTGGTCCCTTGTCTGACATTGAATTGGGTTATCAATTTGGTAAACTGAGTTTGCGAATTCAGGACAAGTTTAATGCCATAAGCCTAAAGTGCAAAGTGGAGAATCTGTTTTACACTTTTGTGATGGCATGGAAAGAGCCTATGAAACGCACACTAAAACCGTTACGTGAAACGGTTCAAGTGGGTATAGAAATAGGGGATATAGAGTGTGTTTGTTATACGGTACTCAACTATAGCTCCAATATTTTCCTGAGTGGGCAATCTTTGGAACAAGTCAACGCACAACAAGCACAATGCTCGGATTTAATCCACAAACTGAAACAAGAATTTCACTTATACTATGCCTTGATATGGCAACAATTAGTGCTGAATTTAATGGGGAAAACCAGTGAAGCAGATGAGCTGTTTCATGAAGAAAAGTTATTGTCTTTTCTACATCAGACCAATAATTTGAGCTCGTTGTTTTGTTTCTACTTTGCCAAAAGCTTGCAGAGTTATTTGTTTAAAGATTATGCGACTGCCCTTGAGAATGCGTTGCAAGCAACGCAATATGAACAGGCTATGACGGGTATGTTGTCAATTCCAGCTCATAAATTTTATGAATCTCTCGCGTATTTAGCTAGATATCCCAACGTTTCCACCACCAAAACACAGTATTTAACCAAAGTGGCAGACAACCAACACCAAATGGAAATTTGGGCCAATCACGCACCACTGAATTTTCAACACAAATATGATTTGGTGGAAGCTGAAAAAGCGCGTGTCTTAGGGCAAAACTGGGAAGCCGCTGAGCTATACGAAAAAGCCATTGCCGGTGCCAAAGAAAATGAATATCTCCATGAGGAAGCCCTAGCCTACGAATTAGCTGCCGAATTTTATTTAGGGCGGGGTATGAAGCAATTTGCCCAAACCTACCTGAAAGAAGCGCATTATCGCTATCAACAATGGGGCGCTTTAGCTAAGGTGAGGGATTTAGAAACCCGATATCCGCAATTTCTGGCTCCCAAAACGGCCAGTGCCATTCCAACAACATATGCGACTCTTTCAGGAACGCGAATGGCTTCCAGTTCCACCAAAGGTGGTTCAGACTGGTTCGATTTTAACAGTCTCATGAAAGCGGCTCAAACGCTATCGGGGGAAATCGTTTTGGGGCAACTCTTGGAAAAAATGATGCACATTGTCATTGAAAACGCCGGGGCTGAAACAGGTTTTTTATTGCTTCCTCAACACGATAACTGGTTTATTGAAGCACAAGGGCATACTGATAGCGATGAAATCAACGTGTTGCAATCTCTTTCCATTGATAATCAGCCCATTGCCGAAACGATTATCCACTATGTAGAAAGAAGCCAAGAACACGTCGTCTTGAATCATGCCACCCAAGAAGGCCAATTTACCCGCGATCCGCATATTCTCAAACAGCGTCCCAAGTCAGTACTATGTGCGCCGCTCATCAACCAAGGTAAACTCAGTGGGCTCTTATATTTAGAAAACAACTTGACAACCGGCGCATTTACGCCGGATCGTTTAGAAGTGCTAAAAGTCCTGTCCTCACAACTCGCTATTTCAATTGAAAACGCGCTATTGTATCGGACACTGGAACAAAAAGTTGAGGAAAGAACGGCCCAACTGGCGGGGCGCACTGAACAGCTTGCCCAAGCCAATCAAGAAATTACGGCCGCGAATCAACAAATTACGGCCCTTAATGAACAGCTAGAATCCGAAAATATACGGATGAGTGCCGAATTAGATATCTCTCGTCATTTGCAACAAATGCTATTGCCCAAAGACGAAGAACTTGAAGCCATTAACGGTTTAGACATCGCAGGCTTTATGGAACCCGCTGATGAAGTCGGTGGCGATTACTATGATGTACTTTATCAAGACGGGCGAGTCCTGATTGGAATTGGCGATGTGACTGGGCATGGGCTAGAAAGTGGTGCGTTAGCGATTATGGTGCAATCCTCAATCCGCACGTTGCTCGCCTCTTACCAAGAACTAGATTCGGTTAAGTTTTTAAGCGCCCTGAATCAAATGATTTATCACAACGTCATTCGGATGAATGCCGAAAAAAGCCTCACTTTGGCTTTGCTTTCCTACCAGGATGGGCAACTCTTGTTGACTGGGCAACATGAAGAAATGATTGTCGTGCGAAAGGGCGAGGTGGAATTGATAGATACCATAGATTTAGGTTTTCAGATTGGATTAGAACCAGACATTAGTGATTTCGTTGCACAAACCAAAGTCTCATTGAATCCGGGAGATGTTGTGGTGCTTTATACCGATGGCATTACCGAAGCCATTAATACCGAAAAAGAAGAATATCGCATAGAACGGCTTTGTGAAGTGGTCAAGCATAACTGGCAACAAACCGCCCAAGAAATCCGAGAAGCCGTCATTGATAACGTACGCCAATTTATTGGTCAACAAAAGATATATGATGACATTACCTTACTCGTGATAAAACAAAAATATTAGTTTGAAGTTTGTAGTAGTTTGTAGTAGTTTGTAGTTTGTAGTAGGCGATTTCTCGCCCCAAAATTTTGAACGCATTGCGCGTAGCAAAACCTGTTTTTAAAGTGGGCCAGCTTGTAGAAATGATAGCTATAATTTTGCCAATGGCCCACATTTTAACAAACAAATGCCTTTTGGAGATTACGTTGCTTAATTACATAACGGTTTGTAGGGGCAATCCCACGTGCAAAGCCCTTAGCTTTTGGGTGAGGGCAACCATAAAGGATTGCCCCTACATTACATAACGGTTTGTAGGGGCAATCCCACGTGCAAAGC
>QNER01001070.1 GCA_003646175.1 Candidatus Parabeggiatoa sp. nov. 1 | reverse complement strand
ATTTTCGGGTATTATGATTTTTTTCCCACCGAGCAAAGGCTTTTTTTTGCCCACCATTTAAGCTTAAGGTGGGCAACAAAAAGACTTTGGTGGGTACAAAATACCTGAAAATTTGTGCTTCAGTTTAAGCTATTTTTTCGTACAAGGTTCGCCTTGTACTCCTGATCAGATGACATTGTCAAGATAACATCAAAAACTTGAACATCGAGTTACAGTATTAGTTCGTTTATGAATCGTCTATAAGAACACGCTCATCATGGTAATATTCACAATATTTTGCGTTTGCCAATTCTACTTCTTGTGCATTTTGCAATAAGCCGTATTCCATCATCAATTGACAACACTCATCAGAAGAATGACTCAGACAATAGAAAAACAGGAGGCTACGTTCCGCTTCAGACAATTGAGAACGGATAATATTCATATAGTGTTGTTTGGCTTTTTGGTCCTCGCCAGATTCAGATATGAATACTTGCGCCTCATCTTTACCTAAAAACGCTATCATATTACACAGGTGGACAAAATAATGCTCCACACTTAAATGATAGCGTGTTTTCATATAAAAGAGAAATTCTTTGAAAGATTCTTCAAGGAATTTTTCTTGTTGCATTTTAGGTAATGCTTTGACATTGTCCGGTTCGTATCTGTCAAGATATTTCTCTTCTTTAAAAATCTCGTCACATTTTGCTAAACATTCTCGCCCCCTTGTGATGGATTCGACGAGGTAAGTCTCGCTTAATTCAAGAGAATTGACAATCGTGTTATGCAAATTCAACAAATGAAAAAAGGTGTTTTCAAATTGTTGCCGTTTAAATGTGTTATTTTGTGCCTGTGATGAACCGACTGACATTCTGAGTTCTTGCCGAGAAAGTTGTAATTCCCGACTTTGCAGGATAATTGTAAACAACAAAGCAATTAAACCCAAGAAACCAAAGATTGAATTGAGGGTTCCGCCAAGAAAGTCACCAAAATGTCCCCACCTATCAGATTCTGTGGTTATTGAGCCATCGAAATAAGAAAAGTAAAATCCAAGCACCAGCATCGTTGTCACAATTGACAAAATGGCTATGAATACCAATATTTTTGGTAGTGCGGCTGCTAACCAGTATTTTTTGTCTTTATCTTCATTTATTGATTTTTTTACTGGCTTTAGTTCAGAGATGTCTTTAGCCAGTTTGTTCGCTTTCGTATTTGCTCTATAAGCGAAATACACTGCGATGACTACAACAAAAAACCACAAATAATCCCGTTTTTCTTTAAGATAGGTGATGATAGAACTTGCCGTTTCTACAGAATTAACTTCGGTGTTATTTTTTCCATCATGTTGCGTTGAAGTCGCATGACGAAGCTCATCATTTGACGATGTGCAACCAAAAAAACCACCGATAAGCAATAAAACGATCAAGGTTTGACAAAAGAAGCGAAAAAATTTCATGCTTAAAATCACTAAGACTTATTGTTATAACTTGACAATGATCGAGGCAAAAGTTTGCGGAGCAAACTTTTGCCTCGATCACATTGTCAGGAGTACAAGGCGAACCTTGTACGAAATATTCTCAGGAGTACAAGGCGAACCTTGTACGAAAAACAGTGAAACCACAGCGTAACTGAGTAGCCAAATCACAAGACGACTGTAACAGTTCCGCGCCAATATCGCGTTTTGCATCACGTTCCAACAACTCTTTCTCAGTCAATGGCATTTTCAATTTCCTCCTTAAGAGGGTGGACAAAAGTTATATCCACCATCAAAACATCATCAGGGCGACGTTATTGTAGTGGGCAACATGTTTGTTGCCCCCCCCACTTGGCTAAGATGGAAGTATACGCTTCCAAAATAAATAATAACCGGCAGTTAAAGAGTAGCCATAACCATAAGTGCCAGTGTAATCAGAGCCATAGGCTCCCCTAAGGAGTGGTTGTACACTGATTAATTCCCAGCCTTTTGTTCCCATTTCTGCCATGTGTTTTTGATATTCGTTATTGTCATAAATAGATTCAGGGTTTGGTGACGTAGGTATCCAGTTAGAGTTATAGCCGTGGTCTTCTTCCTCTCCATAATAGGTAACAGGAAAAAAACTTGTTTGATATTCATATTGATTCATATTTCATTTTTCCCACTTTTGGAATATGACAGTAATGGCACGCACGATAGAATATTGCTTCAAAAAACTTGAGTGCCTTCATTCCCCGTTTTAACTTGGGTTGTCCAAACTAAAGTTTGGACTCCTGATGATACCATTGCCACACTTCTGAGTCAGTTCTTGATAGGAAAAATAAACCTTATTCAATCACAGCATTAAATCATGGATTACGCTGCGCTAATCCACCCGACAAACGATACCTGCTACAAAACAGCTTTACATTTCTAAAATACCAATCAAGATTAGGATTAAATTTTCTAAATCAGATAGTATGGTATAAGCATTCATATCCTTTTTCAATAATTTACTTTGCCTTTCTAAGGCACCAAATATCCAAACGTCGCCTAAAGTGACTGCACCATACAGTGTCTCTTGCTTGGTTTCTATGACACGATCTAATGCTATTAACTCTACCGCAAGCTGGTTAAATCCTTTTTCTAAATCTCCTTTTTTAGCTTCGATAATGATGAAGTTATTGGTAAATTTAAGCAAATAATCAATGTTACCGCTTAAATTTTCTCCTGCATCTAAAGGATATTCAACATTAATTTCGGCGCGAATATACTCAAGCAGTTCAAGTAATAAAGGAGAAATATAAAATTGCCTTTTTGCGGTTTCTGATGTTAATGAAATCAGTGGCAACTTTTTAATATAAGTTTGCCTCAATCTGTCAAGATGATTAATGGCTTTTGAAGTTTTTGGCAATACCAACTCTTCAAAGTTGTATTTGTATCCAAATTCTTCGATGATTTCTCGTGTTGGATTATTAAGCTCAAAATAATCGGAGAATGTATATTTTTTACCTGCTTTTAAAATTTTTCCCATTTAAGCTGTCCTGAGATTGATCCCAACTGGTGGGCAAAAGCGGCATCCATCAAAACCTCATCAGGGCGTAGTGTGGTGGGCAACGCAGTTGCCAGCCCTACTAATAAAAGCCACGTGGATTGTTTTGCTTCCTGTCCAGTGCGTTTGTTTGGATGTTTGGATCATATCTTGATTTTACCTCAAAAACTTATCTATTTTCTGATTCTAACTGATTTTGCTAAAAGATTCGCCAATCAAAAAATTTTGAACAAAAGTATTTCGTGATGCTATCGCTTTTTTTGGCGATAGTATCACTTTTGCACTTTTGCGGCTTCACCCTTTTTTATGCGCCAAAATCCTTAATGAGTCAAAAATATCAGCCATT
>QNER01001069.1 GCA_003646175.1 Candidatus Parabeggiatoa sp. nov. 1 | reverse complement strand
GCACTTAACATTTCTCAGCCCTGTGAAGACTTTTGTTATATTTCCCCAGAAGATGTAGAGTTATGGTTGCCTGATGGCGAGCAAGCGGGTTGGTTCTCAATCCAGAACACGGCAACCCAAGAGAAAACGAGATTTAAGTGGCCTGCCAGTAAAAACAAATTGGCTTGGCCGCTGAAGCGGATGGAACTCACAGGGGGGGAATATCTGGTAACAATCGGTGGGAACGAAAATCGGGTAGTCGTGCATGAGCTCCCCGCGGATGAGCAAGATGTCGTGAGGTGGATGAAAAACAACGGTTGTAAACAGCAGGCGAAGATGCTTGATGCTATTTAAAACCCAAATTGCTGTCAAAGTTAACGGATACTATCCCTAAGAAGGGATAGCATCCGTTTTGTTATATCGTTCCATTTTCAGACCTTCGAGGTTTACCAAACCTCGAAGGTTTGGCGCAGAATTTCTCATTCACATTATTAGGATTTCAAAGATGAGCATTCTAAAAAAACCACCCATCCAAACCAATCCCATCGTTTTTTTCATCAACGTTCTAACTGTGTTCTTATGTGGTCTCAGTGCCGCACAAGCACAGCCACTTCTCAAAGCTAAACAGGCTTTCCAACACGGTTATTATGAACAAGCCATTGAACAATGGCAATCGGTACTGGCAACCACGCAAGATACCAGCCACCGTTTAGAAGCGTATCAAGGTATAGCGGCAGCTTATCGACATCGTGGTTTGTATGACAAAGCCTTGCCGCTCCTCAATACAGCATTACCCGTTGCCCGTCAAGACGTTACCCACCACGCTAGTGTGCTTAATGAATTGACTCAGTTGCATTTGTCTCAAGGGAAACAACAGCTTGAAAAAGCCAGACAAACGGCTGAAAAAGCCCTTGCCATAGCACGCGATGCTAACAATCCCCCACTATTGGCTAAAGTTTTGCGTCAATGGGGTAATTTGCTGAGTGCAGAGGAGGATTATGAAGGGGCGTTAGCCGCTTTTACTGAGGCACTGGCATTAGTCACTCCGTTGCGATCAAGGGAGGAAATGGGGGAGTTGTATGGAAAAATTCTGATTAATCAAGCACAAACCACTTTTGTGTCAGATATAAACAATGCCTACCAATATAGCAATAACAAGGAAGCATTTCGTGCGAGCGTGGTGGCGACGGAACAGGCCTTGCAGGCGGCCCAAAACTGGCCGGATGCCTATGGCGAAACCTTTGCGCTCATTGCTTTAAGTCAACTGGCACAAGAAATTAAAACGCAATATGATAAACCCCCAGCGCAATTGACTCGCTTGGCTTATCAAGCTTTAAACAAGGCGCGTGAAGTAGCGGAACGCATAGATAATGCACTGGCGAAAACGTATGCTTACGGCCACATGGGGCAGTTGTACGAACAGGCAAAGCGTTATAAGGCCGCTTTGATTCTGACTCGGCGAGCCTTATTTTGGGCTCAACAAATCCGTGAACAATTGCTTTTGTACCGTTGGCAGTGGCAATTGGGGCGCATCTTCAAAGCACAAGGCGCAGACGCAAAAGCGATAGTGGCTTTGCGGCAGGCGGTAAAAAACCTCAACTTCAAATCTATCCGTGAACAAATCGTAGCGACCGGCTATAGCGCAAAAACATTTCGTGAGCAGATCGCACCGGTTTATTTTGAATTGGCCGATTTGTTGTTGCAACAGGCCGTTGCGACAGCGATTCCAACCCAACGTGACAAATTCTTGCGAGAGGCAAGAGAAACAATAGAGTTTTTCAAACAAGCCGAATTGCAAGATTATTTTCAGAGTGAGTGCGTCAGTCGTCAAGAATGCACGCCTTTAGAGCAAGGGCTTGATGCACAAACCGCGGTCCTATACCCCATTGTATTGCCAGATCGACTGGAATTGTTGCTCAGTTTGCCCAATGTCAAGGGTTTAGTGCAAGCGACTGTTCCCGTTAGTGAAAAGGCACTGCGTAAGCAAATTACGTTGTTTTTGTCGCCACTGCGCAGACACCCCCTGTCTTATGAACGTACTGGGGATGATGACGAGGAAGAGGAAGATGAAGATGTGCTTTGTGTGCCTTTGTTGAAGGGAAGCGCGCAGCCAACGGCTCCAGTGTCCGAGCGTGCCCAAAAGTTTTTAAGCCCCGCCCAACAATTGTACCGTTGGTTAATTCAACCACTGACGGCAAAACTGAGCGCGTACCACATCAATACACTGATCATCGTGCCCGACGGGATGTTGCGTACTATGCCCTTTGCAGCCTTACATGATGGCCAAGACTTTCTGATTCAGAACTATGCACTGGCTATTACACCGGGCTTATGCTTGGGTGATCTGAAAAAAATGCGACGGCGGGATGTGGACAATATGTTGTTGAGCGGCCTGTCTGATGCGGTACAAGGATTTTCTTCTTTACCTTGTGCCCAATATGAAATTAACACATTACAAAAACAGCATAACTTGTATGATACCCAGCGTGTCCCATTACTTAATAAGGCATTTACCTACCCCAATATGCAGTATAAAATCCGCCAAGCAAGGTATTCTATTGTGCATATTGCCTCCCATGGTCAGTTCAGGCCCAATTTTCAAGACACTTTTTTGCTCACCTACGACGATAAGTTGAGCATGGACAAACTAGAGCGGCTCATACGACGCACCACATTGCAAGAAAAGCAAGTGGAATTGCTGACCTTGAGTGCGTGTGAAACGGCGATGGGTAATGATCGTGCTGCGTTGGGATTGGCGGGTATCGCTTTAAAAGCGGGGGCCAAAAGTGCGTTGGCTACCCTGTGGAAAGTTGACGACGTTACCACCCCGACGGTGATCATTGAGTTTTATCGGCAATTGACAAATCCGACGGTATCCAAAGCTCAAGCCTTGCAAAATGCCCAGAAAATGATGCTAACCAATCAAAAGTATGTTCATTTTCGACATCCTTATTATTGGTCAGCGTTTCTATTGATTGGAAATTGGCTTTAGTCAGTAGTTTGAGTGTGACCTTAATTAACGTTTTTTTGTAGGGGGCCGGCAAGGTCCTTTTCTTGCCCACCACCTTCAAAAAATTGGAATATGCCCAATTTGAACTAGGCAGCTCAGTCGTTTTTGAATTCTGGCAAAACGTCAGCCTTACAAGCCATCAGTTTGTGGGAAGTGGGCTACGTAAATTGGCCGAACATAATCTGAGAATAAACAGCCGGTTATGACAACCATTAACCGATAAGTACTGAAGCACAAATAAACAGGTATTTTATCGCAAAGGGCTTACGCTACGGATTGCCCCTACAATATCGATTATCCCTGTAGGGGCAATCCTTTATGGTTGCCCCATTTATGGTTGCTT
>QNER01001068.1 GCA_003646175.1 Candidatus Parabeggiatoa sp. nov. 1 | reverse complement strand
CCATTCCACCGCGTCTAGCGTTTCGTTAGTAAATACCTGCCCATCCTTAGGAGCTAGAACCAACAACACACCATCATTTTTGGTGTAGGTATCTTGTAGAACTTCAAAGGCGGTGAGTTGCGGATTATCTTTGCTAAAAAATACCCGCATGTCATTGTCAAATCGTAGCGGAAATCCGAAGGTAGTCAGTGCCACTAACACCAGCGTGGCAAGGATAATCAAATAGCGCCAACGGATGAGCCAGTCACTATAGCGTTCAATCATTTGTCATTTCTCCGGTTTGGTAATGGGTAATTGTTCTTAAGTACTGAACCATAAATTTTTAGGTATTTTAACAGAAGCAATCAGAAGTGGGGCAACCATAAAGGATTACCCCAACATAGCACCGCGTAGGGGCAATCCCTTTGCGGTTGCCCTTTGCAGTAAAATACCTGTTTATTTGTGCTTCAGTACTTAGTTCGTTGCCACCCAACGTCTTTTTGTTGCCCACCAAACGTTGTTGCCGGCCCCAAAATATGTCACATCATCAATGGTGGGCAATAAAAACACATTGGGTGGCTACACATCTACATCAAATGGAAGTCACACTCTCTGAGAGTCTTTTAAAGCATTCTTGCGCTTCTCCTAATTTGCCCTTATCAATTAAATCATAACACTGATTGATTTTTTGCTGCATTTCTTCAGGACGTTGTGTGATGCCCATGAATTCATATAAAAGGGAATTAGTATCTCTGCCAAATGTGTGTGGTATTTTTTTGACAGGATTAAAATCTTCCAAAATCACCACATTTTGGCGCGATACCTGACTCAATAACGAACAATCACTTATTCCTCCCGAAGTTTATTGACATTTTCCAAGTCAAGCTCCATCAAGTTGCTAATGGATTCATCATCTAAGCCCATTGATGTCATTTAGTGTTTTTCGAGTTCACCATTCTCAATTCACCAGCTTGATTTCTAACCAGCACATCAACGCGATTATATTTATCAGCCGGCGTGTCTTTATTATCTTCACTCTCCAACACCTCTTGGATTCTGATATCCTGCTTTAACAACTCGCTCGAAAAACCATCAACGATCACGTAGTTGGTTTTATCGCGAAGCATATGTTTGATCACCCAGTAAAAGCTGACGATTTTTTGCATAGTTGATAGATATCCTCTTGATGAACAAATCATAAATAACAACGAGAGTTTGGTTAAAATTTATTATTACCAATATAACTACAAGGATTGTTTATAAAAAAGGATTTAGATTATCAATCGAATTTAGATTATAAGTACCATCCTTATTCAAATAAAACCTCGAAGAAAATCTAATCCTTTATTATAAGCAATCCTTGTAGTTATTAAGAGCCGGAATTGATGTCATTTAGTGTTTATCGAGTTCACCATTCATTCTAGCAAAAACTTGGATTTTTCTGGCAACATATTCGGCCAGTTTGACAGGCACCGCATTGCCTATCATTTGTTCTAATTTGGATTTAGTCCCCTTTAACTTAAATCCTTTCGGAAAAGTTTGGATATAACTCCGTTCTTGTGTTGTCAAGGGCCTAATATTTTCAGTTATATCAACCACATCCCCCGGATGTTTTTTATATCCCTTTGGAATCGGTCTATTTACCCCTCTAATTGTAGGACTAGGTTCGTAAATACTAAATACGGCCCTTCTTTGATAACTACAAGGATGCCTATAGTAATATTCAATCCCCAATTCGTTACCTAAATAATCAAACACCGTCATCGCTTTTTGGGTCAAACCGTCATTCAAATAATCATCTAAGCAACTCTCTTGACCATTTAGCAAACCCACTAAAAAAAACCTTTTTCTTAATTGGGGAACGCCGCAACGACTAGCATCCAAAACTTGGTACGACAAGCCATATCCGGCAGCTTTAAATATTTTTAAGGCTTTTGGTAAAGTCACACTTTTCGTGATTATTGCGACATTTTCCATCACAAACCAAGTGGGCTTAACGTGTGACACAATTTCTGCGAATGAAACGGTTAAATCGGCGCGGCCTAAATTTTCATTTCGCTTACCCGCACTGGAAAAATCTTGACAAGGCGGCCCGCCCACAATGACATCAGGATGATAATTCTTAAAAATTTGGACATCTGGCATTTGAGATAAATCCATTGATATCACATCATGGCTAAAATTGGCTTTGTATATCTCTATAGCCGCTTGCCAGTTATCAACCGCAGCAACGACTTCAAATCCGGCATTTTGAAAACCTAATGATAAACCACCAATACCGGCAAATAAATCAATAACTTTCAGCATAATTAAAACAAATCTGGCGAATTATAAATGATGGCATCAAATCGTCTTTCAGGGCTTAACAGATTTTGCCCCTTTCCTAAAATGATGTGTTTAATTTCCGATTTTGGTATTCTTGGTTTGGTTAAAAACTCGCTTTTCATATATGGATAAGTGATTTTACCATTCACCGCAAATGCTTTATCATTTTTGGTGTTGAATGACAATTCATCAATGATGCGACTGTAATCTATTTGACCCATTTGACTAAAATCATATAACATTTTGAAAAGCCAAATAATTGTTCTTATGGAACGATTAATTTTTGTAACAGAGTCTGTTGTCATTCCTAAGAATAAACGGGTAAAAGCAAAATTACTCCACACAAAAATATCTAAACAGTGATTAGCCAATATGGGTGATTTTCCTACCGTTTTCCATATCGGTTGCATTATAAATGGTTCTTGGAATAGTATTTTATCTAAAGTAATGTGTTCTATTACTCTAACCATCTTAGGCACATAAGGCAAAACCTCATTTGGTTCTGTCCAGTCAACAATGTTTTCAAAGTCATTGCCAATGATTTTCTTTAATCTATCCACCTCATTTTTATACAGCATTGCAATACCACAAGCCAAATAAACGATGGTATCAGGCCTTATTACTAATTCACATCCATATCGATTTTCTGATAAATCACAAGTGGCATTATCAGGTAACGCGGTTAACTTTATTTCGACTCCTCTTAAACAATTTCCAGACACGCTATTTTGTGTGACTAAATCATCTCTTGGCATATTTCCTATTAACAATTGTTGATAGGGTGTATAAGGAGTCTCAAAGGCAAAAAATAACATTTCAGAATGAGGAACCATTCCAAAGAGTGATTCCGAGCTAATGGTGTCATGGCTCACTTTTAGATTGTTATCTAACTTCAAATAAACATTCTCAAAGCCTTTATCACTCATATAGCAAGCCAAGGCTACTGGAAACGAGGAATTAAATTGATTTTTGCCCCAACTTTCTTTGTTGGAAAAATCCCGATTAGAATGTTTTATGCCAAATAATCTTGG
>QNER01001067.1 GCA_003646175.1 Candidatus Parabeggiatoa sp. nov. 1 | reverse complement strand
TAATTATGGCAGATATGGGAAAGCCAGCAATTGTAATAGCCCATGTAAGGGCAATGCCAAGCAAACCTGTGGTGGCACTTGGGCAAACAATGTCTACCAGATTGTAAAGCCACAATGTTTTTGGATGGAAAATTCTTCTGGTGAGTTCAAATGGCTCCCTGCCAGTAAGGTTTACCGAAAAGAACTGACTAAGCATGAGTGTTTTAAATTTGATAGTTGTGATGGTGGTGAAGGGTTATCAGGTGGTGGGTGTTATAAATGGGCAACTTCGCCTGATGCGCCCAGAATTCCGTGGTAATCATTTCGTGCAAGGTTCGCCTTGCACTCCTACTTTTGCAGCGATCAAAAGCGGCTTTGTTTATCGTGGTTAGCGGTTGTCAATAGACAACTGCTTATTAACTGTTAATTAAGGAAAGGCAATGAGTGGATTAGCAAAAGGGTAAAATTGTGAAGAAATTTGTCACTTTTTTCTTGGTTATTTTCTTATCTCTGCTTGTTACTGCGTGTTCTCATTTGAAGACGGGAATTGGAAAAGCAGAAGAAGGAACCAAGGATGTAGTAGAAACGGCCAAACAAACTTGGAGAAAGATAGCTGATTTCACCGTAGATGAAGCTAGAAATATCAATGAAGCTGATTTTAACATGGTGAAATACTATTTTTCCTACATGGAAGATCAAGTAGGCAATAATGGTAAAACGTGGAAAAAACTCCCTGAAGAACTCATAGACATTCTTGCGCCTTATTATAGGGTGGTGCCAAAAAATGGAAAGGAGATAGAGGGAGAAGATGTGCTTGCTTCTGTAAGGTATGCAGAAGATATAGATACCATACACGGACAAACTATCACTGTGGTGGATAAGATATATTTCGTACCAAAACCCGTTAGAAATGATAGTTCATGCAATGAAAAGAAAAGAGACTTCAAACGGGAACCGTGTGATTTTTGTTTATTGTTACATGAGCTAACCCATGTCAAACAATATTTAGAAATGGGAGGCGGAACAACCCCGTTTTTGAAAAAGTACTTTGCTCAAACAATAAAAGGCACCTTCGTTTTCGTGATAAACACAATATTCGGTTCACCAAAAGATAGAGAAAAGGGTATTGTGACCAATATTCACGATAGTCAAGAACTAGAAGAAAAAGCGGATGAACACGCTCGTTATGTTTTTAAAGAAGTCCATAAGGAATGGCTTGATTGGTCTGAGTATGAAGATCAACCTAAAAAATGTTCTTGCGTATCAACATGTCAATAATTGCCAGTTAGGCAGATGCACAGGAGTCCAAACGGAAGGAAGGGGTACCCACTGTTAAGTGCCATTAGGTATTGCATCTAACTGGTGAAATGGTGTACGATGCCCCCGTTAAAAATAAGAGTCTAATTGACAGCGATTATGGAATTGGTTCGGCTTTGAATATTTGTGATGATTAAAGATTTTGGAAAAGGCGTTTGTTTATCAACAGGTTTTGAACAGGATTAAACGGATTAACAGATTAACAGGATTTTTAATGACATAGATTAGACTGACAGTAAGTATACTATCGGATATTTAAAGGGGTATGAATCCTGTTAATCCTTTAATCCGTTTAATCCTGTTCAAACACTTTTCCCAGCATCCGTTATACCATAAAAAAACGATACTTTGTGCTGGTTGGAGCCAACCGCGCTGATACACAACGACTCATCAGTTTGCTGACATAATTGGAGGAATAGATGGAAGCCAGTGTAGTTGATTTACGTAACAAGACGAATGACATACTCAAAGCATTGGATCGCTTTGATGAGGTAAAAATCTTCTATCGCGGCAAAATTAAGGGAATTATTAAGAGTGTGTTAAAAACTACTAAAACGCGACGTTCAGTTTGTGAACACCCATTTTTCAATTGTCTCAATGATGACGAGTCAGTTGAAGAACAGATGGATAGAATTAGAGGGGGTAGATACAGTTGATATTTGATACTGACGTATGTGTTGGGTTTAACATGGAAATGAAAAAGCCCCAAGGCTTTGAGCCAAAGGGCTTTTTTTATGGTAAACACTATTAATTCGTGAATTCGTTGATTTAGCACAGCTTAGCTTTGGTTGAGGGATTCGCTGTACTCTTCGTTGAATTCTGGGATTCGTTGTACTGACTGATAAGTGGTAAATTTCAATCCTTTCTTATAAGCAATCCTTGTAGTTGTTATCGTAATCGACTACACCCCTTCCAAACGTACCACCGCCAAATCAAGGCAGTTGCCTTGGTATCTTTGGTGCTGTTATGCAATGTTTGATACATCCAACCACATTCAGTCTCAACTTCTCGCAAAATCCGCTTTGCTTCTTGTTCAAAAGCGATAACATCCACCGGCGTATTGTAGTTATAGGCGATAAATCATTTAAAATCGCTCGCCGTGCGCCCAGTTTAGAAAACGGTTTGAAGACAAGTTTGCCGCTGTCATCCTCTTCTTGCGCCTCAATCGTTCCGTCTGGCAACACCCGATAACCTAATTCCAAAACCGCCCGCCTATCACCACACAATTGCGCGGCTACCCCCGTCATCCCGGTACCACAAAAACCGTCAAATACCACATCGCCCGGCTTGGTATAGTGCAGAATGTAGCGCATAATCGCTTTATGGGGGACTTTGGTGTGGTAAGAATGCGCGTTATAAATCGGATCATTTTTGCCTTCGCTGACATCGGCAGCAAATGGATCGCGGTGATAAGCAGTTTCAAACTCACCCAACGTTTCCCTACCTCCTTTTCCGGGGGACGCACCTTTTGTAGCCGCCCATTCCTTCAATAAATCAGACAGCCAAGGATTGGGGCAAGCGGTGTAATAGGGCGGAAAGCCAGCAATGTTTTTAAAATCAGGCTGTTGGAGTTTTTCGCGCAATTGTTCTAAAAAATGGGCGCTACGCGCGTTGTCGTTTTCAAAGGTTAAACCTAAGCATTCGACATGTTGAGTGGTTTTGGAGTCGTTTAGTAAATTTAAGGTTGTCATTGAGAATTGGGGATGGGTTGTCAATAATATAGTTTTTCAGTTTTTAGTTTTTGGGTTTTGAGATGGCTGAAAGCCAACAAATTTAAATTTATCTAAAGGGTTATAGTATTTCATAAATCGTTGGGAATGATTTTTGAGTACCCTACCAAGTATTTCGTGATGCTATCGCTTTTTTGCGATAGTATCACTTTTGCTCTTTTGCGGTATCACCCTTCTCTATCTGCCAAAATTTTTTTGAGTGATACTATCGCCAAAAAAGCGATAGCATCACGGCTTTAACACTTCCAGTGCTATTTTTTGAGTGATACTATCGCCAAAAAAGCGATAGCATCACGGCTTTAACACTTCCAGTG
>QNER01001066.1 GCA_003646175.1 Candidatus Parabeggiatoa sp. nov. 1 | reverse complement strand
GACTAAATCCTTGTTTATATGCAATCCTTGTAGTGAGTCCAAGACTAAATCCTTGTTTATATGCAATCCTTGTAGTTATGAGTCTGAATTGAGGGCCATAACAGATTTTGAAGGTTTTCAAATCAAAGTATGGCCCTACATCGCGCACAAATACAAATACTTTTATGACGGTTTTGGTGCGAGAGTCCAAGACTAAATCCTTGTTTATATGCAATCCTTGTAGTTATGAGTCTGATTTGAGGGCCATAACCGATTTTGAAGGTTTTCAAATCAAAGTATGGCCCTACATCGCGCACGTTGAAAGAAAGAAATCAGATTTCTTGAAGAAATAGGATTTCTATTTTAGTTACAAATTGCGCTTTTGTCATTCCGAGTCCCGACGATCTCAACGAGAGGTTTGTCCCGACGAGAGGAGGGAACTTGAATTTGAACTTGAGAAATTGATCCATGAAAACCAGATTTCTCAATATTTCTCAATATTTATCCTCTCGTCGAAACCGAAACAGAAATGACAAAAGTTTGGACTCCGGCCAAAGCGGCAAGCGTTGGACTCCGGCCAAACTAAAGTTTGGAGTCCTATACCAAACTAAAGTTTGGACTCCTGTCAAACTAAAGTTTGGACTCCTGCCAAACTAAGTTTTTGCCTAGAGATTGATTGGAAGGCTTGACGGGTTTTCCAGCACTTTTAATGGCGATCGGGAGTTGGGCAATCGGCTAATTTTTATCAATGACATCAACGGATTATAAATAAAAGTTAAAGTTTTACCTGAGCAATTCATTGATTTTTAAAACCGTGCGATTGCCCTAAAAAATGGCACTTGGGAGTTGACTTGGGTGCAGATAGTGAATATTTTATAGCCCGTTTTCGCCGGTGGAGATTTATCGGAAGGCTTGACGGTTTTTCCACCTTTTAGCCTAAGGATTTACCGGAAGGCTTGACGGGTTTTCCAGCACTTTTAATGGCGATCGGGAGTTGGGCAATCGCCTAAATTTTATCAATGACATCAACGGGTTATAAAGAAAAGTTAAAGTTTTACCTGAGCAATTCATTGATTTTTAAAACCGTGCGATTGCCCGAAAAAATGGCACTTGGGAGTTGACTTGGGTGCAGATAGTGAGTATGTTATAGCCCGTTTTCGCCGGAGGAACTATTAGGCATAAACTGGGGGGGTGAAAATGGCCTTCTCCACGGATTTTGGAGGTTGGATGTGGTGGGATAAAAGGCTTAAAATCGTCGCAATTGTCAAAAAATGACCTCAATAATGGTACCAATATCAGCCGTGGTGACCAAACGGCGATATTTTCACAACCTCAGCATAAACCATACCAAAATATTTTTGAGTGATTTTGGTGTCTATCGTTTTTCAGATAAATATTTTCAGGAGTCCAAACTTTAGTTTGGCAACCAGCGTCCAGTTTTTGCTCCGCAAAAACTTTTACGTCGATTTTAGTTTGGCAGGGTGAAAAAAAAGTGTCAAACAATTTCATATTTGATGCCCAAAGCTAAAGCTTTGGCAAATCTCTGACCTCTATCGGTATTTTTATATGGTAGCCTCATCCAATTTCTCTGAGAATGACGATCATTCTTATTATAGCCAGTTCAAAAAGGCCAAAACTGAGCGGGTTCAGCCCGTTAATTACGCAGAAAGTCATCACAGCTATAAGCTGGCCATCATCGTTACCTATCGAGATAACCCCTTTCAAAACCGAAAGCAACAACTGGAAACCTTCGTGCCTTTTATGACCGATTATCTGACACGACTGGGCGCGAATTATAAGTTTTGCATCATTGTTGTGGAACAATCAAACGATGGACGAAAGTTTAATCGGGGTAAATTACTCAATGTTGGATTTCTTATGGCAAAAGAGCAGGATTGCGATTATTGTATTTGTCATGATATCGATCTTCTTCCCGACGACGAACTGTTGGGATATTATGGGTTTTTTCCCTATAGGCCGCTGCACTTAGCGGCAGTTTGGGAAAAATATCAACATCTGGGGCTATTTTTCGGAGGAGTTTGTTCATTAACCACGGAACACTTTGAAACCCTTGATGGCTATCCTAACAACTTTTGGGGATGGGGTGGGGAAGATGAAGAATTGTACCACCGAATCGTAGACTATGACATGACGATTTTAAACCCCATCAACGGTGGTTTCGTTGAGCTTGAACACGTCCATACTAAAACTCTTCCTAATTCAGTCAATCAGGAGAGATTCCAGCTGATCGCTCAACGTGAGGGCAAAGCCAAGAAGAACGGCTTTTCCAACCTGCAAATAGAAAGGCTGTACGAACCAGAGAAACTTAACGACCATGCCAGTAAGTATCTGGTTATTTTATAGAAACATGACCCCAAAATGGTAGGAAATGGAATCAAAATGAACGATACCATCACTGTCTTAACGGTTACTCGCCATCGTCCTGAGTTACTACAGCGTGCTATACATTCAGTGAGCCAACAGGACTATGAGGGAGAGGTACAACATCTTATCCTCATTGACGATTGTATGGATACGTATGCTATGCTCAAACAGCATTACGGCTCCAATGATAATCTGAACTGTTTTTTAAGAGCACGTTCGCTAACAGAAACGAGTGGGCCTGAACATCTTGCTAGACTGAGAAATCTGATGGGGCGTATGGCGGAAACCCAATGGATCTGTTTTCTTGATGATGATAACGAATATGAACCTCATCATCTGAGGCAACTGGTGGAATGCGCGCATCGAACGGGTAGCTTGGCTGTGCATTCATGGATGCAGATATTTAACTTTGATGGCACACCCTATATGAAACAACGTTGGCCTTGGTGTCGAGACGATAAAGAAGGACAGCGTCGCTATCAGGAATTGGAGAGTAAGGGAATTATCTCAGCGGGTTCCAATATCGTTAAGGATGGGATCAATAATCTGCCCTATAGATGTGTTGATACCAGTGAATGGTTGATTGACCGGGAACTCTTTTTGAATAATCAGATGTCCACGCATTTTTCTTATGAAGAATGGGTTAATAACAAAGCTGAGGATGACAAACTGCTCATGCAACTTCTTGCGGCAAAAGTGCCTATTGTTTGCAATAAAGTCGTTTCTCTAAAGTACTACCTTGGCGGCTATTCTACCAACCATGATGGCCGCTATACACATTCTCAAATTTGGGAATGGCAGGGCGGTTCTAAACCTTCTTTTGCCAATACCTCACTATGAAACCAAGCCAAGCAGATATAACCTTCTATGTTGGTGTGTACCATGATGTTGAACTATTGGATGGATGTCTGAGCCAACTTAGGAAGGTTTATCCACAAAGCCGTTTGATTGTTCGTTCAGATGGTGATTCTGATCCG
>QNER01001065.1 GCA_003646175.1 Candidatus Parabeggiatoa sp. nov. 1 | reverse complement strand
TTAATATCAGCAATGTAATATCATCACAACATTTATTGTTCTTAAGATATTGCCGCACATCGTCAATCACAGCTTGACGGATTTGCTCGGCTGACTGTTGCCAATGTTTTTTGACGATTTCACCAAGCCTGTCTAGCCCATAATATTGTTTTGCCTTAGATTTTAGAGTATCAAGTCCGGCTTCGGTAATGCCATCGGTGTACAACACCACAATATCGCCAACGTTCAAGGCTATCTGCGTTTGTGTGATTAAATCAGCAATATCTTTTAGCATCCCGATTGGAAAGCCTAACTCTAAGGTATCAATGAGTTCTAGACTGCCATCGTTTCTCACCACAATGATATGTTCATGTTGCCCGCTGACATGTAAAATACCTGAAAATTGATTCTGTGGGGAAGTCATCGGTTGGTATTCCAGTAAACATAAGGTCAGGTTTTTCTTAACACCCATCCGTTCTACATTCTTGTAAATTGTCCTGTTGATGGTATTCAAGAATTTCACCGGATCCATTTCATCATTTTCTAGCTGCATTCGCACAGCCGTCTGTGCCATGAGCATCAAAACACCGCTTTCTAAACCATGCCCGGTGACATCACCAATGCCAAACAGGATGCGCCCGTGGTGCTGAAGGACATCATAGTAATCGCCTCCCACTTCCTCGGCAGGTTCCATAAAGCCGGCGATTTCTAAGCCTGCGACTTGTTCGAGTTCTTGCGCGGTGGGTAAAATCATCTGCTGTAAGCGGCGCGTCACGTCTAATTCAGCACTCATACGCCGGTTTTCCGCTCTCAATTGCTTGAGATGAAGATGTGTTTTGATACGAGCGAGCAGTTCATCTTTGGAAACCGGTTTAGTCAGATAATCATTGGCACCACTTTCTAACCCAACCACTAAATCGGCGACTTGATTTTTGGCCGTCAACAAGATGATGGGTAGTTCATCAGCTTGCCACTTTTTACGAATTTTTCGCGTGACTTCAAACCCAGTCTTATATGGCATCATCACGTCCAGTAAGATAAGATCGGGCATTAATCCCTCTTCAATGAGTGCTAACATTTCTGTGCCCGATGCCGCTTGACTGAGACAATAGTTTTGCAATGACAGAAAATTGACGAGTACCTGCCGATTCACGGGTTCATCATCAACAATCAAGATGGTAAATTCCCCTTGTGGTTGTGTTACCAGATATTCAGATGGTGTACCTGTTAATAAAGTTTCCTCTTCTTGAGAAAGATTTGCAGAAGTATTGCTTAAAGGCAATCCAGTGTCAGCATTTGATAATGGCTGACTGTCGATTAAGGACTGACTGCGGTGGGAAGACGGTACCGCTGGTTCTACTTGCTCGTTGGAAATGGGCAACGTAAAGGTAAATTTGGAGCCCACGCCAAGTTGGGATTGAACCAGCATTTGACCGCCATGCAAGTTGACTAATTGTTGAGTCACGGCTAATCCTAAGCCGGTGCCACCGTAGACTCGCGCTGTTGAGCCATCGGCTTGTTCAAAGGCTTCAAAGATTCGGTCAAGTTTTTCGGCCGCGATGCCAATACCCGTGTCTGAAACGGTAATCGCCAACCCGTTTTCTTGAATTTCGGCCGATATTTCTACCGTACCACTGTCTGTAAACTTAATCGCATTACCGACGAGATTATATAGAATCTGCTGGATCCGATTTTCGTCGGCATTGATAGGTGGTAGATCGGGGGAAATAGCATTGATCAGTTGCAGTTTTTTGCTGCCAATGAGGGGTTGGCTGAGTGCCAACACGACTTCAGCGATTGAACGCATATCAACGGATTTCAGTTGTAAATCAATCTCTTTCTTTCTTAACTTAGAAAAATCAAGGATATCATTGACAAGGTTAGTGAGACGCCGTCCACTTCCAACTATCAATGCGAGATTAGCGTTGATTTGTTGAGTGATGGGCCCGGCTGCGCCGTCCTGTAAGGATTCAGCAATACCGATGATGCCATTGAGGGGCGTGCGTAATTCATGGGAGGTATTGGCTAAAAATTCATCTTTCAGTCTATCGGCCTCTCTTAATTGGGCTGCAATCTGTTTTTCACGTTCTAATTCTTGCTGCTTTTCCCGTAGTTTTTGTCGTTGTACCCGGAGGTAGTTTAGAATAAGAACCAAAATCGTTATCACATACAACGTATAGGCCCACCATGTTTTCCAAGGCGGTGGCAAAATGGTGATTTTGATCGCCGTGCCTTGTTCATTCCAGAGCCCATCGTTATTACTACCTTTGACGCGAAAAACATAAGTGCCGTGCGGCACTTTGGTGTAGTAAGCACTACGCCTGGTGCCTATCTCATTCCAGTCATTCTCAAAGCCTTCTAACTGGTATTTATATTCATTTTTGACCGGCTGTAAAAAATTTAAGGCTGCAAACTCAAAAGAAAAAAACGACTGTTTGTAAGACAGCGTGATTTCTTTAGTAACACTGAGGTGTTGTTGTAGAGGAGAGCCTTCGCCTATGCTGACAGGTTTATTAAAAATCTTAAAGTCTGTCATCACTATAGGGGGAATATAGGGATTATCTTTGACACGCGCCGGATAAAACCCATTAAAACCATTGATACCGCCAAAATAGAGTTCACCATGATGGTTTTTGTGGGAAGCCATCCTAAATTCATTGCTTTGTAAGCCATCTAAACTATCATAATTTTTAAATGTGTTGGTTTTGGGGTTCAATTTGGATAAACCTTCATTGGTACTGAGCCAAAGATGACCCTGATTATCTTCTAAAATGCCATAAACCACGTCATTGGCTAGACCGTCTTTTTTGTGGTAGTGGATAAAAGTCTCCGTCACCGGATCGAACCGGTTCAAACCGCCACCTAGCGTACTAATCCATAATGCGCCAGTTTGGTCTTCATAAATGGCAGAAACCTCATTGTGACTTAAACTGTCAGGATTTTGTGGA
This sequence comes from Candidatus Parabeggiatoa sp. nov. 1, assembly GCA_003646175.1. Taxonomy (GTDB): domain Bacteria; phylum Pseudomonadota; class Gammaproteobacteria; order Beggiatoales; family Beggiatoaceae; genus Parabeggiatoa. Next base: position 415 of record QNER01001065.1, on the reverse strand, counting down.
GAGTGAAGGTAATGCACAAACTGGTTCTGTCGACGGTCAAACTTATTCAAGCCACCACCCTGGGTGCCGATCCACAGTATTCCCCTCCGATCTTCGTAAATGGATAAGACACTGTCCTCACTCAAGCTGTCAGAATTTTGCGGATCGTTTCGATAATGCACAAACTTCTCTTGTTCGCGGTCAAATTTGTTGAGGCCCTCTCGTGTACCAATCCAAAGGCTGCCGGTTTTGTCTTCGTAAATGACCCTGACTTTGTCATTACTCAAACTGTCTTGGTTTTGCGGAGAGTGAAGGTAATGCACAAATTGGTTTTGCCGGCGATCAAACTTATTGAGGCCGCCACCAAATGTGCCAATCCACAATATTCCGGTCCGATCTTCGTAAACTGACCAAACTTCGTCATGACTAAGACTAT
>QNER01001064.1 GCA_003646175.1 Candidatus Parabeggiatoa sp. nov. 1 | reverse complement strand
GTATAACGCCACCTACCGGTAATTTCACGGCCGGCTTTGTCTCTGGCGATGAGCCACCTGACTACCCGACATACCTTGAAGCCACTATGAGAAGCCAAGCGGAACTGGAAGCGGCACTTGCTGACCTTGGCTATGTCGCTAACGAAACTTGTCTCGCCGAAATCGCGGGCAAAGCCATTCGCTTTAATTACAGCGACAACACAAGTAGTTGGACATGTAGTGTTGATCTGCCTGATGGTAACGGTGTACCACCACAATATCTGGACCTTTTCCCAATGGCACCCTGTAATTAAGAGCCAAGTCCTTTGGAGTCCTTCGTTGTAGCGTAGGACTTCAAAATCGGTTTTGCACCTGAGCCGATGGCAAGGCATTGACGGTGCAACGTTGTTCAGCACGGGCGTTTTGAATATTCTTCACCTGAAAAACGAGGTTGAACAACGTCATTGAGGAAAAGTTACCGGGCAAGCCAACTCGGTAACAACTCGGATGAGTTGCAGATTTTGTTTAATAATCCGCAACTTATTTGTTATTTATCTCTCTCCCAAAATGGAGGATTGTCATTCATGAAGTTAAACTTCAACAAACGTGATTCGGTGATACTGGACACTAACTTAAGGCCACCCCAAACGCGACGGCGGAATAAAACGCTGGCACGGGCAATAAGTGTGGTATTGCTTGCGGGTAGTGCTGTACCGGCGAGTGGGTGGGCTGCAAATATCAAAGTGCACAGATTCGTTGATGATGGTGATAATGCCTACAACGGTGAACCCTTATACACTGAACCCGGTGTTATTTTTCTGAAACGCTCAGGTGCAAGTGCTAGTTACATAGTGCTAACAAATGGGGAGCACCAAGGATATCCTATCTCCCCAGATAGTACATACACTATTTGGCAATTTGTTAATCCCGCTTCACTGGCAACTTTAGGCATATCTCTTGATCAAATTCCATGGTCATCTGAAGCTACTGCCTTAAACTTGACTGTTGATGCGAGTGAGCATATTCAGGTGGATGATCCTAATAGCCCTTTTTCCATTTCAGGCCAGGATAGTGTTGACATTTATTTTCCTTTTCCTAATTTGCAAAATAATGATGACGAAATCAACCTGAAAAAACAAGAATTGGAAGGGAAATGTGCAACACCAGATGTCATTTTGTGTGGTTACAATCCTGATGGTTCATATTCATACCCATCTGAGTGTAATTCATATCCTGATGCTGAGCTTATATTGTTAAACGAGGACAGCAGCTGGGATAATTATATGGTCAAGGATAGCTGGAATAATTCCTACCTACCTTCTTCTTCACTTAAAGAAGCTATTGAAGGTAAAGTGGTACTTACCTATGGTGTAGTCATAGTACCTTACTATGGTAGCACTAATCCAATAAGTGTTCTTGGAATGTGTAATTATGGCACGTTAAAATCCCCAGTAGGTGCTCAGGCATTGGTGATTGAGTTTGAAGATGCAACAGATGATGGGCTGACTCCCAAAGATGAAAACTTTTTTGCCAACTTTGGTCAAGTTGAGGGTTCTGTTCCTCCTAGTCCAAACGATAGCTGTAACTATTACGACATTTCGCTTAAAGGGAGAGATGTTATTTTAGAAGGCACTTTTTCTCCTTTTGAGATGTTAGGAATCGAAGTTTTCAGTGGCACCTTCTATAACGAAGGCACCATTCAAGGAGGTAATAGCGTCAATTTTGTTGATGGAAATGTGGGTTGCTATATTGATGATCCATACTGGTATTTTGAGCAACAGACAAGTACTGGTGGTTCTGTCAGTATATCATTTAGTGGCGTTTACGAAAAAGGTGCTACTTTCGGTGGAGAAGGATTTAGCGCACATTATCAATATTCTTGGGATGCTTGGGCCAGTTGCATATGGGATGATGTTAATCAGCAAGATGTTTGCTACGGAGCGGGAAAGGGCGGAAACATCACCTTAGAAGGAGCTAATTTAATTGCTTCTATGAGTTCGTTCGTCAAAGGAGGTGACGGTGGCGATGTGACTGCCGACGATACTTGTGAAGACTGTAGTATTGAAGTAAAAGGGGGAATCGGTGGTACTGTAACTGCCAATTTCAATAATGCTAATGCAGGTAATGGAGAACCAGCAGAAGGTTTCAGTGGCTTTAAAGGTGGTTCTATTTACTTTGATCCAGATATCATGATTTTTGGTCAAGGGACTCACTTTGAAGCTGAGGAAGATATTGTCATCTATGGTGGTGATAATTGGCAATTGAAGTTAAACAATCTGAGCGATAACGCTATTGTTGCTGGTAGAAACATTATCTTAGCTGTTGGTAATGGTGGCACAATTGATCTCCGGAATAACAACGGTACCAGCAAAATATTCAATGCGGGTGGCAAAGTAGAAATATACGCCGATAATGTTTTATTAGATCAAGGCGTTCAACTGGAAGACCTTATTCAAGCCAGTGAGATCGTCAGAGGTCCTAATAAAATCATCTACCGCGTTATTTTAAACGCACAAGATGTTCAAGGAGAAGCCAAAGAGACGGTTCCCATTGAATTGAAAGTTTCCAATGCGGGTCCCAAGGAAGACACTTATACTTTGAGTGTCGTCAGTGAAAATGGTACCACAATTAGCGGATTACCTTCTTCAATCACGGTTGAAGGGCTCAAGCACAAAAAGCTACACTTGAATACGACGTTATCCGAAAACCAAGGCGTAACAGACCTTCTCACCGTGACGGCTACTTCACAAGCCGACCCCACAGTGGTTGCAACGACTAAAATTATAGTCAACGTGGCAAAAGATAGTGGGCCACCAAACTTGGTAGAACTCGCCAACTTCACCGCCACCGCTGAAAACGGTGGCATCCGTTTAGACTGGGAAACTGCTTCTGAAATCGACAATGCCGGGTTCTTCATTGTGCGTGCTCGTCAGGATGAGAACGGAGAATACACGGAGATTACCAGAATTACCCTTCAACCGATTCCGAGTGTGGATGGCTCAATCAATGGTGCCTCGTACTATTATGTAGACTCTAATGTTATTTCTGGAAACACCTATTATTATGCAATAGAGGATATTGAGTTTAGTGGTAAGACAAGCCGCCATCTGGAACTCATAGACTCAGCCACCGCACCTTCGCCGATGGCAAGGCATTGACGGTGCAACGTTGTTCAGCACGACTGTTTTGAATAAGAGTCATCTGAAAAACGAATTTTGAATAAGGCTCATCAAGTGAACTGTAGCGACTTGTATTCGCTACAGTCCAACTTCCATAAACATGGTACGAACTTTGTGCCACATACCATGAGGAATATTAATAATGATAACATATAACACAAACCATTGCTTAACTCAATCGCAATCT
>QNER01001063.1 GCA_003646175.1 Candidatus Parabeggiatoa sp. nov. 1 | reverse complement strand
TGTAATTCTCCAAGCGGTGAAAGGTCAAAATGCGCTTTGGTTTGTTCGATGGTTTCCCCAATCTTTTTTAATTCTAGATTGATGATACTTTCATAAGTGTACTTCAATGCAACCTCTGAAATTCTTGCTTCATTGGCTTTGCTTCTGACAAAACGAGCCACTCGGATGTCGGGAAATTTGACAATTCGTTCCAGCACGTTGTCTACCGCTTGATTACTTTGGGAGGTGATTAAAATTCTAGCTCTCGGTTCTTGCTTTAAGATTTGCAAGATACTTTCACTAATTACAGTGGTTTTACCCGTGCCAGGCGGCCCTTGAATCGCCAAAAATTCACCCTGATGTAATGCAAGTATTTTTCGGGTGGCTTCTTGCTGGTTCTCATCTAATTCCACATTAAGCCATTCGGTTATTTCCGGTAATGCTTGTTTGGGTTCAAGCAATTTCACTCTGGAAATTTTTGATAACAGGTTTTCGATAGTGCTGTTACCATCTTTCAGATCTTTCAGCGCGTATCGTTGACGTCTCAGTATATGAGATTTGACGGTAAAATCTTCTTTTAGAAAACCTTGAGTTGGAATTTTTTCTTCATCCGCTTTTTTCAGGCGAGCAAACTTAACTGAAATTCTAAAATTGATCTTATCAATATTAGAAATTTCACCACTTATCAAAGAAGGCTCTGCTTTTTGCTTGTCATAGATTCCACAATCTAGCCCAGATTTCTTTGGAAGTGAAATATCCAGTTTAGTTTCTTTAAGGTATTGCGGAAAAACCTTAAACAGGATTTTGTAGTTGAGTTTTCCAATTTCTTCGGTTGAGTTTTCAGAATAATTTGCTAAACGAGATAAGAACTCTTTATCTTTAATCGCGTTGTCAATGGGTTTTTGCTGCGAGATATAAAATCGCTCATTTTGAATCGCTTGATTCAAAACACTCACAATGTTTTCCAGAGTCGCATTCGTTGCTATGCTATCACTTGCTAAAAAAGGAGAATGCTTTAAGGTATTCACAAACTCGTCAAATTTTCCCGGCTTAATTTCCCGTTCAGTTATTTGCTGATTTGCTGAACCTAGGTAAAATGTGATCTCGTTTTGGGCACGCTTTATTCTGTAGTCATCATATTCAACAGAAAATTTGAATTTTTCAAGTTGGTTGAATTCTTCTTTGAGTAAGACTTCACTTTTGTCAAGGAAATGCCTTTCAGTTTTGGCATCGTCACGTTTTTTCTTGCGCTTGTTCTCTTCTGAAATCAGTTTGGCTTTTAAATCCTCCGTATTTGAAAACTGACTTCCTCTCTCTGGTTGTCTAATTGAAATATGGAATTTATCATTCAGCAACATTCCGTCTCTCATCACACTTTCATAAGGCGTGCTAGAAAAAGCGAAAGCAAAAAAATGACTGTGATCATCACTCACATTGGTTTTTAGCGTTATTTTGGAAGTCACAAAGATAAATTGATCCCTACCTGATCTATCAGGCTCAAATTTGACATAAACGGAATCGTCATTTAACGCCTTCTCTAAAAATCGCTTGATTTCAAAATCATCGTCAATCTCTGGAATTTGTTCCTGGATTTGATCGGCAGTTTTCCGCGTGATACAAATCTGGAAGGTATCTTTTACGCCAAGTCGGCGTTGTAATTGGCGTAATTCAATTTCTAACGCTTTACCGTTTTCAAACCGGTTTTCTGGATTTTCATCCGTCATCTGTTGAATAACGGATTTAAAATGAGATTCTAAATCAGATAATTCATAAGATAAGTTTATTTCTTCTATTAAGTCCAACGAAGAAATGGTTTTGTTTTTGAATTTTTCAAAAGCGTCGTTATCGGTGAAAAGTTGTAAAAAGGTGATGCCCAGTTGATAAATATCGGTTTTTTCTGATAATTTATCGCCTCTCAATTGTTCCGGCGCAGCATAAACATGAGTTGCAAAAAACGCTTCTTTTGTGGTTGTAATAGTATCCAAAATTTGAGTGATACCAAAATCAAGCAAATACGGTTTGCCCTCAAAATCAACCATAATATTTGAAGGTTTAATATCCCGGTGTAAATGCTCAGCTTTATGGACATAGCTCAAAGCAGAAAGTATTTGCAAAGCCATCTCTAAAAAATTGACAAAATCATTTTCATTGTAAATCCCATTTTGAAAATGTTTATCAATCGTTTCCCCATCAATAAACTCGGTTATGATAAAGAAAACATTATTTTCTGTGTCTTCACCATGATCAGCGATTTTGACAATATTTTCGTGTTGGAATTGTTTAAGAAGCTTGACTTCTTGATCATAAATTCCATAACGACTACTGGACTCTTTTTGGATCACTTTAGCGGCAAAGATATTTCCGTTCAAATTTTGAACTTTGAATACTTCGCTTAACTGGGTTTTGCTAATAGATTCTATTACCGTATATTTAGTGGCAATATTTTTCATGATAGTCAAGTGAAAATGTAAATTTTTTCCGTAAAAATTTTTGCGCTCAATTTTTTTACATTGAGCTATGTTTGTGTTGTGCAAAAAAATTGTTATTGTCCTTAATAATTAATAAGTTATTTAAACCGTTGGCAATCAGTTTTTTGGAAATTGGGATAATCAAGTCATGAGTCACAGATTGAATGATCCGCTGCTAATCCCTAATTCCCAATCTAAAATAATTTTGTAAAAAATCAAACCATCGCAAAACCGAGCTTTGAATTCTATAGTATTCCAGAAAAAGGAGTCCAAACTTTAGTTTGGGAGAGCATCGATAAATCTTGGACTCCAGCCAAAATATTTACTGCAACCCACTTTCTTATATTTTTTCTTATAAACAGATCTGAAATTATTTATAAACAAAATAAGAAAAAACATTTACCAATCATTTAGGATCACTATGTATGTTTTTGAGTCTGGTACGCCCTACGAATTGTGGGAAACCATTATGATTAGTTGGATTCCTCGTGTCCTTGATATAGATCAATTTTCCGGTCATCAACGTGGCTGGGGAGGCGCTGTTTACAAAAAATGTTTTAAATAACAATAGGTTGTGCTGATAATAACTGATTTTTTTATTTCGCCATGCGATATTGCCCGTATCACGCGCCCTTGGTTACATGAGTTTCCTCGCACCGTTTTTTTGCGCTCAATTTTTTTACTTTGACACTTGAACGGATACTATCCCGGCAAGGGATAGCATCCGTCAAATCCGTCAATCCGTTGTACTTCCAGTATAATTTCGCAATGCCATTTTTTACCTTGACACTTAAACGGATACTATCCCGGCAATGGATAGCATCCGTTAAATTTTTCACGCGCCATTGGTTATAAGTACCGAATTACAAATAAAAAGGTATTTTAATTTCGTTTCCCC
>QNER01001062.1 GCA_003646175.1 Candidatus Parabeggiatoa sp. nov. 1 | reverse complement strand
ATAGTACAACGGATTGGGGGAATAAACAGATTGATTCAAAGCAGATGCTAAATCCGTTTCATCCGTCAATCCGTTGTACTCACAGTTAACGTTGTTTGTAGAGGCTTTGGATTTCAACGTCGGTGAGGGCGCGGTTATAGATGCGGAGTTCATCTATTTTTCCATGAAATGGATAAGAGCCTGATGATGACCCTCCAGTATATGGTGACAATCCGATAAAGAGGGGAGCATCACTGGTATCGGCATTTCCATTAAAAATGCCAGAATTTACTAAATTACCGTCCACAAAAATTTTTAATGTTTTACCACTCCTAATAACGGCTAAATGGTGAGCTAAACTACTGCGTAAATTAACGTTTCCGGTAATTTGTCCGCCGGTAGCACGATTATTAACCGTAAAGTCGAAAACCGGTTTTCCAGTTTCTCTCCACAGCATTAGCCTTAAAGAGCTTATTCCTTTGGTTCCTTCATTACTCACTATGCATCTGTAGTTAGAAAAGTCTCCCATGGAGATTATCCAAACGGAAATCGTTAAATCACCTACCAAATTTGAAGCATCAATTTGAATGTATTGGGAATAATCACCATCGAAATTGGCAGCTAGTCCGTATTTTCCTTGCACATAATTGATGTTGCCATGTTCCGTGCCATGATGCCCATTCCCACTCGCATCATTGGCATTGCCATCAAATGGATAATAAGCCACCAACCCATTAATCAAAGTCCATCGCTTCAAAGCTTGGATTTCGGCATGCTGCGCTTGATTTGCTGCCTTCAGTCGCTGAATTCCCGTCTGTTGCGCTTTATTTTCCTTTTCAAGCTGTCCAACCTGCTTTTCAAGCTGTCCAATCCGTTGGTTCATAGACGTGATACAACTGTGGAAAGTGCCACCATCGGGATTGCAAGGTTCATCTGCGGCCATCATCGGTGGCGCAAGTAACGTTAAAGTAGCCAATATGGCTGGTTTTTTCATCAAGTTCTCCTAGTTTAGTACAGCGGATTGACGGTGTAAACGGATTATAAAATAGAGTACAGCTTCTTTCTGGTATAAACGGATTGATTCAAAGCGGCTATTGAATGGTGGGCAACAAAAAGACGTTGCCCACCCTACATGTCTGTTGCCAGAAAAATAGTTCGGGGCTGCTATTGAATGGTGGGCAACACGTTGCCCACCCTACATGTCTTATTTTTCAAGCAGATAATGCGTCACCAAAAAGGAATCATTATGCAGATCATTCCACTTAGAGCCGGTATAAAGAGAAATGTGTGCATAATGTTCCTGATTTCGATAATTATCAGGTTCATCGGCATCCCAGCGTGTATAACCCCAAGCTTCCCCAGTCACCCAACGCCAGTGGCCTTCATTCCCTTCATCGGTGGCCCCAATCCAAATATTAACATCAGGCAAAGAATCGCCTAAGCTATTTTTAATAAAAAGCCATTCCGCTTCACTGGTGATAGTGGCTAAGTGTCCACCCCGTTTTTCCGCATCGGCTTTGGCTTTCTGCCAAGTAAAAGAGCCTGGAATCAATTCATAAGCACGATCAACTTTGGTGTTAAGCACCTGTTGAATTTGTTGTAATTGGTTTTTCAAAGCTTGATTTTCCTTTTCAGGCTGTCCAATCCGTTGGTTTATCTGCGTTATGCAACAGTGGAAGGTGCCACTCGTTTCGGGATTGCCAGGCGCGGCCATCATCGGTGGCGCAACTAGCGTTAAAGTCGCCAAAATGGCTGGTGTTTTCATACAGTTCTCCTAGTGTAGTACAGCGGATTGACGGTATAAGCGGATTTATTTTTGGCTGCGATTGAATGGTGGGCAACAAAAACACGTTGCCGGCCCGCTACATGTCTGAATAATATCCATCAATTAAATCCGTTTATTTCGCGTATCCGTTGTACTAAACGATTGCAAGAAATATCATAAAAAATTCTGTAATGTCTCCATAAGTTCTTTGGAAACATTCAGCGTTTCGCTAATCTCTTTTGAAAAGCCAGCATTATACCGTTGACTTTGCAGATGTGCAAGCACTTTTTGTTTGGTGTCAAAAGCGGCCTGTTGCGCGATCGGAATAATGGTTTGTAACACTTCACCACATTCAGGGCAATCTTTGGCTAATTGCCGTTGGGTGGTTTCTACCACAAGTTCCAATGGATTTTTGCCTTGCGCGATTTGTTGCACCATATCTAAGGTGGGGGCACAATCTGGACAGTGTTCAGTGATTTTGTCAGTCACCAACGCGCTGATAACTGTTTTGGGATCATCGCCTTGCAACATTTTTTCAGCGGTTTGCCAAGCGGGTACACATTCAGGGCAAACGGTGGCCACTTGGTTTTGGGCGGCCGTGGTTAACGTGTCGGTGATGTCTTTACCGGCCGCTAAATCTTCCGCAACCTCAAACAGCGTACCACAGGAGGGACAGGCAGTTTGCAACGGTTCGGCAAGTGCTTGTTTTAACACGGTTATTGGCGATTGACCATTAGCGAGACTGCGGACAACCGCCACCGCTGGCAGACATTCAGGACAAGATTGAGACAGTGCTTGCGTCGCGGCCTGACCCAAAATATGGTCGAGACTTTCTCCGGCAACGACTTGTTGGGCGATATCTACAACCGGCGCACACTCAGGGCAATAGGTTTTGAGTTGGGTACCGATGCTGTTTTGTAATACCGTCTCAATCGGTTGGCCGGCGACGACACCTTGGATGGCTTGAACGGCGGGCATACAGTCGGGACACTGTTGTCCAATTTGATGGCCGACTAAATCGGTGATAAGTTGTTCGGGCGGCACACCTTGGGCGATGCCTTTGGCGGTATCCCAAACTTGCACGCATTCTGGACAAGCATCGCCCAGTTGTGATTTGGCAAAATGTTCCAACGTCGTTAATGGATCTTCGCCTGTTAACAGGCCATCGGCCACATCCACAAAAGGCGTACATTCGGGACAATAGTTGCCCAATTGGTTTTTGGCAACATTTAATAAGATATCCCCCGGCTCCTTTCCCTGTACGAGGCCTTCGGCAACATCCATCGCCGGCGCACAAGGTGGACAATGCTCACCGACAATGTCTTTGGCACCACCGATCAAGGCTTCATCAAGGTCTTTACCCTGAACAACATCTGAAACAACGCCGACCAATGCCCCAGCAATAACCCCCGAACCCGGCAGGAAAACATTAGCGGCCACACTCACTAACCCCTTTAAAAAACCGCCAAAGCCACCGCCGCTGTCAGATTGAGATCGTTGTTCGGCGATTTGTGCAAACTGTTGAGTTTGTTGGCTAATCAAGCCTTGGGTTTGCCGATCAGACGCTAACAGTTGTTCAGTGTTATAAAGGGTGACTTGGGTT
>QNER01001061.1 GCA_003646175.1 Candidatus Parabeggiatoa sp. nov. 1 | reverse complement strand
TGATAGCCACGCATGACGTTAGAATGATCCAAAATCCGTTGGATGTAGGGACGTACACCCCCGTTTTCGACGAAGTGCCAATAATCATTGTGGCGTGGATCATTGGTGACTTTGCCAACCGCGCGACAAATGCCGGCCGCAACATCCATATCGGAGCGAGTATCATGGATACGCTTAAGCGGTGTTGCCGGGAACGTGTACAAAAACGGATTAGTCACACTGATGCTCATGTCGGGGTACTTTAATTCCCCCCAACTGTCAACCGCAAACACAATATCAGCGTATTCGCAACTGGCTGTCCACCACCATTCGTTTTGGGCGACAAATTCCACTCTGGATAACGTGTTGATAACAAAGTCATAATGGCCTTTAACGTTACCAATCAGCGAGTTAGAGTTGCTGACATGGAAGCCCTTAGTCGGCGTTGGTATATGAGATTTGCCGGTTAACACAGTATCGCCCATGCGGAGAATAGTATCGCCGTGGTTAAAATAATGAACGCTTTCCGCTTTCCAGTATTTTTTCACCTTAGCGGGCTTATTGGGATCCAATTCAATATCAAACGGATTTTCGCCGATGTACTGAGGAAGCCCATTAAAGAAACTGGCTCGGTAGTTACCGGCATAGCTACCGACATTGCCACTGAGTTTACCGATATTACCGGTTAACGCTGCGACCAAGAAAATCGCACGGTCTTTAAGGTTACTATTGAAGAACTGATTGGGCCCCATGCCTACCGTAAATAAAGTCTGCCCCTTGTTGGCAGCGATTTGCCGTGCCAAACCGCGTGTTACATCAGCATAGGTCCAAGTGAGTTTTTCCACATCCTCTGGGGTGTAGCTGCCATCCAGCATTTCTTTGGTCACATCAAACACAGTACGGCATTTTACGGTTTCGCCAGAAAGCAGCCCCACTTCAAATTTAACGTCAAATTCACCGGTTAATTGTGGATTGCCAGAAAAATGCTTGCCTATTTGGTCACGATTCATCGCCACCGGTTTGTTATCATCGGCATCCCAGAAAACAAAATCGCCCCAATCCTCGCGCTGGGTTTCATTCAACACCGGGCCGGTTTGGAGATGGATGGGGGGGCCTTTTTCGCCGGCTGGGACAATCGTCGTATTATTCTTAAGCTCTGCCAGTTGATAATCAGCGAATACGTCACTGGCACGCAACATTTCGCCGGTGTCCATGCGTACCAACAACGGCAAGTCAGTGTTCGCCTTCATGTAGGCATCATCATACAAGTTTTCGCTGATCAGCACTTGAGCAATACCCAATGCGAGTGCGGGCGTTGTACCGGGGCGCACCACGATGGCTTCATCTGCTTTACAAGCGGTGGCACTGTATTCCGCTGCAATCACGATCACCTTAGTGCCTTTCATTCTGGCTTCCGTCATCCAATGGGAGTCGGGCATTTTGGTGGTAATCCAATTCATGCCCCAAACAATCAGTAGGTTGGCATGTTCAACGTTACAGAGATCGAAATCAACCGTTTGTTGCCCAGTGACCATGGGATGTCCGGGCGGTAAATCGGTGTGCCAACTATAGTTATCAAACCCGCGCCCACCTAACGCTTTTTCTGGACCACTATCACGGATTTTGTCATCTAACAAAGCCATCGCATTGGCTTCACGGTACTGAACAAAGACGCGAGTCGCGCCCAAGGGTGGCATCCCGCCGCGGAATTTCAAAGTTTGTGTGCCCGCCCCTTGTGTGGCTTCCACCATTAATGGATCATAGCCTTGTGCCAATAATTTTTTCTGACCTTCTTCACCTGAATAGGTTGTGGCAATATTGGTCATCGCTTTCGCGGACAAATCAAAGGCTTCATCCCACGAGGCGGCCACCCAAGAATCCCTACCCCGCTGCAAGTATTTCTGATCAACGGCCCCGGTTACCGGATCACGCGGAAAATCGGCATCCACCCAGTCCTTAAATCCTTTGCGTATCATGGGGCGCTTGCAACGCCGATCACCATAAAAACGCCGCACCAATGCTAAGCCTTTTTGACAGCAGCGCGGATCCCAGCGATTGCTGGCACCCTTGCCATCCAAATCGGTGGCTTTTTGATAGCCATAAGTCGGGGCAATGCGCGTCACAACGCCATTTTTAACAAATCCCCGCAACAGACAGTTGTGCGTATCATTGGGCGCGCACAGGAAAGTAAAAGATGAGTCATGGTGATACAGATCACGATAGGTTTTTTCCCATTCGCGGTTGGGATAATTTGACAATGGATTTTGTATATCCACCGGTGTTAACAACTGAGTTGCGCCCACCGCTGATTGAGAAATCAAAGCCGTACCCGCACCCGTGGCTGCCATCTGAAATAGAAAGCGACGACGGGAAATATTGGAGGTTTGATTGTTATCAAGGTTTTCTGACATTATGCTGTCTCCCGAATATTCACCAAATGATTTAATTAAATATATAATCGCGAATCGCGAACTACAAATATATAGTGTTAATTATAGATGTTCAGATAATTAATTTCACCACTCAAAGTTAAACGGATACTATCCCCAAAAAAGGGATAGCATCCGTTTCGTTACATTATTTTTCTGAAAAACTATATTAACTGATGTTACGCACATTGCTCGAAGATGTCACAGTTTGTGCAATAAAGCGGAAAGTTCCATACCATGATGATGTTTGGTGTTTGGCGAAAGGGCTTTCGCGACGGATTGCCCTAAAATACATTACTAAATGTATGGAAATAATTTATGGTTGCTCCTCTGGACTCATTTTGAAGCGTTGTGCGTCATCAGAGTTTTTAAATGAAATGCGAAGACTTGCTATTCGCGATTTGAGATTGTTCATGGCCGTTAAATTGAAATTGAAATGCGAAGGCCGCTGTTTGCTATTCGCGATTTGAGATTGTTGCTGGCCGTTAAATAGGATTGCCCTATAATATCTTATTCAATGTAGGGGCAACCATAAAGGATTGCCCCAATGGACTTATTTTGAAGCGTTGTGCGTAACATGAGTTATTAAATCAGTGCCAGAACGAAAACCCATTTGCCTTTCTTATAGGATGGATAAATGACGCTAATGCTAATCCGCCCTGCACGAGCTTTTCGTTAAAATGTCGAACAGAATAGCCTGACAGATATTCAATCGCCTTGATCTAGATCAAGAAAGGGACTGGGAAAGAAAATAGGATTAGCAATTAACCCAGCCCTGAAAGGGCGCTTTATTAATTGATGTTACGCACATTGCTTGAAGATATCACAGTTTGTGCAATAAAGCGGAAAGTGCCATACCATGATGATGTTTGGTGAAAGGGCGCAGCAAAGCGGGGACAACCGCAAAGGGGAGCCGCAAGGGGCAACCACAAGGGATTG
>QNER01001060.1 GCA_003646175.1 Candidatus Parabeggiatoa sp. nov. 1 | reverse complement strand
GGCATAATCTTCACACAATTCTCGCAGAATAGCGCGTATTGCACTACGTTCGGGTTGCTCAGGTTCTGCGAATAATTCGAGTAAATGTTCAATCGCTAAGGGCTTGTCGGCGACAAAGAGGGCTGCTTCAATGATGGGTTTTAGGGATTCGTCAGTCATGTTTTCAGGGGTAATGGGTGGGGTGATGAAAATTGTGAATTGTGAATTGTTAAGTAAAAAACCAATCTTTTAGCCTGGGGATTGATTCCCAGGCTGATCATCGAGTAATAGGAGCTACGCAAAAGTTATAGCGATGCTGTCAATTGGGGCAAAGATTGGGTAACAGGTAATGGTTTTTTAAAGAGAGGGCAACCACAAGGGATTACCCCTACATACAAGGACGCTTTCACCATTTATTCTAAATAACCCATTACCCATTACCCATTACTCGTTAAGTTTCTAAACTAATAACTTGTATGACTTCAAAATGTTGCTGTTGAACGATTTGTATAAGCGATTCTCTTGCCAGTTCCAATATTGCTAATAAGGTAACGACGACACCGGCGCGGCCTTCTTCCAGCGTAAAAAGACTCAAAAAATCAACACGACGATCCGCTTTCAAACGTTCAAGAATCAAACTCATGCGTTCTCGCACCGAGAGAGGTTCACACATGACTTGGTGTGAGGTGAATAAATCAGCCCGTTCTATCACCTCTCGCATCGCTTCCAGTAGTTCTGACCATTTGACGGTGGGAATTTTTATTTCTTTAGGTATTTCAGGCATTTCTACCGAAACCACCCAAAAATCTTGCCCCATTTGCGGTAACGCCGCTAAATCTTGGGCGGCTTGTTTATATTGGGCATATTCCCGTAGCTGTTGTACTAATTTTGTGCGTGGATCATCTGCTTTGGCATCATCGTCGCTGGTGCTAGGTAACAAAATACGCGATTTGATTTCCATCAACATCGCTGCCATGACGAGATATTCGGCTGCTAAGTCCAAATTGAATTGCTTCATTAATTCAACATACTGTAAATATTGACGGACGATTTCAGCAATTGGAATATTAAGAATGTCAAAATTGTGGTTTTGTATCAAATACAACAGCAAGTCTAGCGGCCCTTCAAAAGGTTCCAAAAAGATTTGTAGGGCATCAGGTGGCACATAGAGATCTGTCGGCCATGTTTCAAGTGGTGTTCCTTGCACAATAGCCGATGGCAATTCAGTTGTTATTTCAGGTTCAGCGTTCAACGGTACATTAACCCCATCACTTGCCGCACCTCTTCAAGCGTTTCACGAGCAGTGGCGCGGGCTTTTTCACAACCTTCATTGAGTATCGCTCGTACTGATTCTGGCTCTTCAATATAACCCAATGCACGTTCTCGAATGGGTGCTAATTCTGCCAACACGCTGTCTATTAATGGTTGCTTGCAGTCCAAACAGCCTATCTCGGCAGTGCGACAGCCGTTTTGTATCCAAGTTTTTTTGTCGTCATCAGAGTAAATTTGATGTAATTGCCACACCGGACATTTTTCTGGATCACCGGGATCAGTGCGCCGCATTCGTGCAGGATCGGTGGGCATGGTGCGTATCTTTTTTTCTATGCTGGCAGGGGGTTCACGCAACGCAATAGTGTTGTTGTAGGATTTGGACATTTTTTGTCCATCTAAGCCGGGCATTTTAGCGACTGCGGTTAGCAAGGGCTCTGGTTCAGGTAAAATCGTTCTGGTTTCGCCTTCTAAATAGCCCCACAGACGTTTTTTATCACCGAGAGAAATATTTTGCTGGTTGTCTATCAACACTCTGGCGGTATTTAAGGCTTCACCATCGCCTTGTTCTTGGTAACGTTTTCTTAAGTCTTTGTAAAGTTTAGCATTTTTTTTGCCCATCTTGCGGATAGCTTCGTTGGATTTTTCTTCAAAATCAGCTTCACGCCCATAAATATGATTAAATCGCCGGGCTAATTCACGGGTAAATTCAATATGAGCGACTTGATCGTCACCCACTGGTACGAGCCCGGCTTTGTAAACCAAAATATCAGCACTTTGCAGCAGCGGATAGCCTAAAAAGCCGTAGGTGGACAAGTCTTTGTCCTTGAGTTTTTGCTGTTGATCTTTGTAAGTCGGGATACGTTCTAACCAACTGAGCGGCGTAGACATCGACAACAGTAAGTGCAATTCGGCATGTTCAGGCACTTTGGATTGGATGAAAAGGGTGGCTTCACCGGGGTTAATCCCGACGGCTAGCCAATCTATTATCATATCCCAGACGCTTTGAGCAATGATACCGGTATTATCATATTCGGTGGTGAGGGCATGCCAATCGGCAACAAAGAAGTAACATTGGTATTCATGTTGCAAATTGACCCAATTTTTCAGCACGCCATGTAAATGTCCTAAATGTAATAAACCCGTCGGGCGCATACCAGATAAGACTCGTTGTGAAGTAGACGAATTCAAATTTTTCTCCTCAATACTTTGGGATTTGGGAATCGCTGGTTGTTAATTGTAAATTAGAATGGGTGAATGAGCAATGATCTATTGCCTATTGCAAAAAATCGAAACGGTTTCAATTTGAATCTTGGTTTTGGCACCCTTTAAACAATATCGTGGACAACCATAAAGGATTGCCCCTACATGCCATTTTCTATTGTAGGGGCAATCCCTTGTGGTTGCCCTTTTCAGTTGGCAAAAACCTTCGAGGTTTGCTAAACCTCGAAGGTTTTGTCCGGAACTTTTCTGGACGACTAGACTCACCAACCTATCAATGCTAACAACGGCTCATGCATCCCTACCAGCCAAGCCAATTGTTCATACATTAATTTTACCAAAGGAATTAAAAGGTTTTTTAACGGAGTCAATATCACCAATACGACTACAATGAGTAAACCAAAATACGAATCCAATAGCCCAAACGGCTTTGCCAAACTGGGTGGCAAAACACTATAAAGCACTCGTCCCCCGTCCAGTGGCAATATCGGTATTAAATTAAATATCATCAGTATCGCATTGATTAAGATACCCGCGCCACCCATGTAAACGAAAAAAAGGGCGGGTTCAAATTGTGTCGCAACTAGCCAACCAAGTTTGGCAACAATAGCCCACAAGATTGCCATCAGCAAGTTAGCCCCCGGCCCGGCAATTGCAACCAATGCCATATCGCGGCGGGGTTGTCGTAAATTATGCCAATTGACAAGCACGGGTTTAGCCCAGCCAAACGCTAAACCCATTGTTACTAGGGTTAATACCGGTAATATCACCGTTCCCATCAAGTCGATGTGTTTAATCGGGTTGAGTGTGACACGGCCTAATCGTTGTGCGGTGTTATCACCCAGTTGCAAGGCCACCCAAGCATGAGCAGCCTCATGCG
>QNER01001059.1 GCA_003646175.1 Candidatus Parabeggiatoa sp. nov. 1 | reverse complement strand
AATTCGTGATTGTGAGCGTTTTTAATTTGGAAAAACTTCAAATAACGCATTGAATTAGAATTAACAATTAAATTTAACTTTATGTCACTTTGTGAGTATTAATATCAAAACCGGTTAATACTTGGCTATTTGTCTGCCCACGCCTTTAGACAGGGGAAGTTTATAAGTCAACCGGCGTTTTTGAAGTGGTGGGGTGCGCCGCATCAAGGGCTGAAGTTCTTGTAATGCGTTTTCATACACATCTTTCTTGAAGTAAACGGCTTCGGTTAATGGATACCAATAATCTACCCACAACCATTGATCAAATTCTGGCTTATCGCCGGAATTAAGGCCGATGCAACTATCATTAACCAAAAGGCGTAGCATATACCAAACTTGTTTTTGACCTATACACAAAGGCCGTTGATGATAGCGTATTAAGTGATTAGGCAAGCGGTAACGCAACCAACCACAAGTCGCGCCCAACATTTGTACTTGTTGGGTGGTTAAACCGAGTTCTTCATGCAGTTCACGAAATAACGCCCGTTTTGGTGTTTCATGGGCTTTGACACCGCCTTGCGGAAATTGCCAAGCATCTTGCCCAACACGTTTCGCCCACAACACCTGTTCATCCTGATTTATCAGGATAATACCCACATTCATTCTGTAACCATCTGTATCAATCATAAGACAAGTCCTTAGTTGAGTAAATAAGGGAGTGCTTATAAAAATGATAGCATTTATTTCAGTTAATTGTACTATAGCAAGTTCCTAGGGCGCAGCCCTAGGCTTTAATAAAGCGCCCTTTCAGGGCTGAGTACAGAAGAAACCTTCAAGGTTTTTGCAACGCTTTACGGTTTTGCCCTGAACGTCTATATGATTACAAGCCTTATAAAAAAATGGCTGATGTCGCTTATTAATAAATACCTGTTTATTTGCGAATATAGAATGCTATTAAAATAATTGGCTAACTACTCAGCCCTGAAAGGGCGCTTTATTAAAGCCCAGGGCAACGCCCTGGGAACTTTTTTATAAAATTGGCTAACTACTCAGCCCTGAAAGGGCGTTTTATTAAAGCCCAGGGCTGCGCCCTGGGAACTTTTTTATAACCAACCCTTGTTGTCGTTATCGCATTTTGGTGGATTTCGCGCCACGAAATCCACCCAACAAAAATTTAAAACCTGACTCCAACCTTTAATCCGAATTGCATCACTTCACCAACTGACAGTTCGCCATTGATAATCAGCAGCGGAAAAGGTGAAACCTGTACACCAGCAAGTGCTCGATAGCCGGTTTCCTCTACATCGTTCAAATCCACAAGGCTTGAGTTTTCACTGCCATTAACGGCGGTAAGAGACGCGCCAACATACGGTGTAAACATCAAAAAGCCTTTGCTAACAAGCACATCAAGCGATTTCGTATCCAAGCTAATATCGTTAACACCTTGAAGTTGGCTGTAACTGGCTCTAACGCTCAGTGCCGGTGTTAACATACTCCCTTCAAGAATGGCATATTTAGCCTCAAGCCCCCACAACTTGATATTGGTATCGGGCACAGCCACATACATGGCGCCTACGTCAAAGCCAAACGGCAAACCTTTTTGAACATGCAGCCGTGGTACGGGAAGATAAGAGTAGGGATTACCATCGGAAACCAACTTTGTCCAGTACGCCTGATCGTCACTGATGTCAGTCGCCACAATTTCTACGGACACATCAAAGCCGGTGATACCCAAAGTTTCTGCCGGTGCCATAGGATTGAACAACAGGGCTGAACCGAATTCTTTGACAAAATCATCAAATTCCGGTTGTAGTACATCCTTCGTGTAAAACCCAATGTCATTCGCTGACGCAAAACGGGCTACCGACAATAACACTATCATTACCAAGAGTTTTTTCATTATGCCTCCTTTTGGCTGGTTTTTAAACACACACTCTGACGATAGCACTCCCGCCGAACATAACGTCGCCAAATCAATGCAACGAAGCTATTCCTTGAAACGCGGCGGTTTGTCAATGGGAATGATATCAACGCTGCGATTATTTGAACACATACATAGCCTATTTTCAAGATGAACGTGTGCAAATACTTAGCACTTCAACAAGATCTGTAACCTTTTTCGCAAATTCAAAGAGTGTGTTCTCCATTTGATGTAAAGGTTTTTTTGTAGGGTGGACAACGTGTTTTTGTTGCCGGCCCCAAAATACCAAGTTTTTTTGTAGGGTGGGCAACGTGTTTTTGTTGCCCACCACCTTTTTCGCAAATTCAAAGAGTGTGTTCTCCATTTGATGTAAAGGTTTTTTTGTAGGGTGGACAACGTGTTTTTGTTGCCGGCCCCAAAATACCAGATATAGTTTTTATAGAAACCTTCAAGGTTTTGGAAACCTTGAAGGTTTTGCCCAGAAACCTTCAAGGTTTGGCCCTGAAACCTTCAAGGTTTTGGAAACCTTGAAGGTTTTGTCCTAATTGACTGAATAAATGATATACAAAACATCAGTTTATTCCGTCAATCCGTTGCACTCTCATTAATTTTTTTGATAATCCCTACATAAGCCAAAATAAATTAATAAATGCCTTATTTTATTATTGTCTCAATCTTGCTCATCGCAGCTGGCATTCTCGGCATTGCGATTGGCAGCACTGATATACCAGTAGAGATTGTATTACGTGTATTAGCCTCAAAAATTTTGCCAACCGATTGGGTACAAACGCAAGGTATTCCCGAATCACAACAAGTTATCGTTTGGTTGATTCGTACCCCGCGTGTGATTATCGCAGCCCTTGTTGGTGCGGCTATAGCGATAGCGGGTGCGCAAATGCAAGGGCTGTTTAAAAATCCCCTTGCGTCACCCGGCATTGTTGGCACCAGTTCAGGTAGCGCACTGGGGGCGGTGATTGCTTTAGCGACGGGATTAGCCAGCCGCTCAATGTTTTATCTCCCCCTGTTTGCTTTTCTGGGCGCGTTTTTGGCACTGTTTACCGTTTACGCGCTGGCGACGCGGCGCGGTAACACGCCGGTTGCAACTTTGTTGTTAGCCGGCGTTGCCCTAAATGCGTTAATCGGTGCGATGACTTCTTATGTGATTACAGTGGCGTGGGGAGAACATGAAGTGGCGCGAGAAATTGTGTTTTGGTTGATGGGCGGTTTGGATAGTCGGACTTGGGCGCACGTTTGGATGGCACTGCCCGGTATCATTGTGGGGAGTTTTATCGCGCTTTTTTATACGCGTGAATTGGATATATTACTGATGGGGCAAGAAACGGCCTATTCTCTTGGCGTTGAAGTGGAACACGTTAAACGCATTATCTTAACCACCACCGCTCTACTCACTGGGGCCGCGGTGGCAGTCAGCGGCGTGATAGGATTTGTT
>QNER01001058.1 GCA_003646175.1 Candidatus Parabeggiatoa sp. nov. 1 | reverse complement strand
TAATATTGAGTCCCTGTATAACTGCCTTACGTTCTTTACTGACCAGTCCGATCCATTCCACGTACTCAGGATCATAATTCATTTCTTGATGCAAGACTGAACTTCTGATTTGAGTAATGTCCCCCACAACGCGATAAAATACCTTTGGCAATTGACTATGCAATAACGTCATCATTTTGGTGATTATTCTTTGAAATCTGAGCCTAAATTTTTTTCCAGAAATCTGCTTTACCTTATCCAAAGCACGCCGCCGATGCCATTCTTCCAAAACGCCAACGCGAAAATTGATATTAAAATCATTGGCATGAATCCACAAACCTTGATCACAACGGAGCGTAAGCGGACTACATAACGCACTGTTTGGGAGTTCAATATCAGTAGAACCCACCATTTCCGCATCATCAGCCGGCACAGTTAATAAATGTTGCGGCTCTTTTTCATCGGCACTGAGTATGACCCATTGCACCCCAATCGTTTCTTCTGGGTGAGCAAAAATAAAAATATCACCCACTTGCGGAGAATTAGGACGCTGAGATAATTTAGCATCAAGCAATTTTTGTTGATGTGCTATCTCAGAAGCTTTGTGGTGGAATGGTGTTAACTTGTCTTCATTAACCATTCTATTTTCCTCTTATTCAGAAGTCCAAACTTCAGTTTAGCAGGAGTCCAAACTTCAGTTTGGCAGGAGTCCAAACTTCAGTTTGGCGCGTCCATTGATTATTAACGCTTTTATAATAAAAATAAATATTATACAAAACAATGATTTCAAGCAATAAATTTGTTTTGACTTGGCTCGGATTTATCACAATGGTCAATAGCCCCAACGGGGCGTATTATTAAAGCCAGGGGCAACGCCCCTGGAACTTTCATTAACTAACTGATGTTACGCACTGAACTTCCAAGCCTTTTTAAAATCCCAAGGCTAACAGTCGACTCGCAAGTGTTTTCTAAAAGCAAACGACAAGGATTGTATGTTTCGACAAGCGAAACGGCCTAATAAAAAAGGATTTAAAAAACCGATAACTACAAGGATTGTATATAATAAAGGATTTAAAAAGCCTATTTAGACAAGTGTCTGTTTGGGAAAGTTCAACAACATAATCGATGCGGATTTAAAGCGGACAGCGAACGATCCAATCCGCATCGAGATAAAATGTTTGGGCAAATTCAACAACATAAACGATGTCGAATTAAACCGGACAGCGAACGATCCAATCCTTTATTATATATAATCCTTGTAGTTATCGGTTTTAATCTAATTAACTTTAATTCCTATCGTGCGTGCCATTAGTCAATAGGTTATTGATCACTACATTATTTGAGCATTTTCGCTATCATAAATAACGTGCCTAAATCCCAGTCATTCAGGTTTTCATTTTCTTGCCGTGTTTCTTTCAGTTGCCGCATCAATTGACGTAAGATTTTCATATCTGTGTTGATTGTTCCTGCACAGACATTATTACTCATTTTTTGGGTTAATAGTTCTGCCAATTCCTGCTGTGAGGGTAACTTTATTTCCGGTTGAGTAGCCTTTTTAAGTTTGTCAACGGAAACCTTCAATTGCCCAGCCAATTCATTCCAATGTATAACCAGTTCCGCAGGTGAAAACCGCATTTTCGTGGCGGAATTGAGTTCACCTGTGCTGATACCTAATCGCCAAGCAAGTTCTTCCTGTGAACGCAGCGTTGGTTGCTGTTCAATAGCGTTGTTGAGTGTGTCAACGGAGATAGCTAATCGTCTCGCCCATTCTACCCGTTGTTGCTGTTCGGTGGCTTCGTTAAAGGTGTCAACAGAAATACCCAATCGCTTAGCCTGTTCCTCCGAGGAAGGGGGCGTTAGCTCAGTAATGATAAGTTTAACCGCTTCTTCCCGCTCTACCAAAATTTGGTGAAGTACTTGACGAACACGAAACTGATGTGTTGACTTATCAATAGCAACCCTGATTTCATCACAAAATTCACCGAGTTCTTCATATAATTCATCTGGTTGTTCATACAATTCAGTCGTAAATTCCAACCCTTCTTCTGCTAGTTCTTCTTCAGTAACGGTTTTGTCTTCAGAATCGCCATCTTGTTTATCTTCATTAAAATACCCGGTACGATAGGCATAACGGACATCCTTTTTTATAGCATCTACCAAACTTTTAAATTTAAAGCACTGAATGCCTGATTTTCTCAATTGACAGAATATTTCACACAGGGGTTCCAGTGTTTTTTTGCTCTTTTTCGTCAGTTTGAGCTGAATGCCTATATTCCATGCTGCTAGTGACATTTGATGGAGTACTTTAAGTATATGGTTCTTGTCCGAAGGTTTTTTGGAATCCGATGTGGAAAAAGCAAGCAAGGTCTCATTGTGGATTTTTGTTCTCCATAACAACCGCCAACTGCGGATTTCAAGAAAACCCACCTCGATGAGGTGCAGGACTGCCGTGTTGGTATTTTTATAAACGGCTTGCCCAATACGGTCATTTTTCTCTTGCAATTCACCGAGGACTGTCCTTATATTCCATTTCACATAGTTATCAATATTCTTACATTTATCAGCGTGATTTGATAGGCCTTTAATGCGCCTAACAATGGCTTTGTGGTAGCAATACTTAACCAGTGCGTCAAACTCGCTGGAGTAATAACCAAGCCACTCAATTTTCCACAACCGGCGTTTTTGCATCTGTTGATACAAAACATCAGCAATGTCCTTTGATAATTCGGGCGATGGTTTTTCAGGCAGCGGTGTGTTTGCGTCTATTTGCAAATCGAGAATATGTGGCGCGAAACGAGAGGGTTTAGGTTTTTTATTAGCCATTTTGGTTTTTAAAGTAGTAAGAAATCCGGTAGCCCTAAACATGTAATGATGTTACGGATGCTATCCCTTCTTAGGGATAGTATCCGTTTGGACATTGTAACTACCCAGCCCTTTCCGGGCGAATTATTATAGCCTGGGGCAACGCCCCAGGTACTAAAAGGTTCCCAGGGCGCTGCCCTGGGCTTTAATAAAGCGCCCTTTCAGGGCTTTTCAGGGCTTAGTATTTACAATTGGTATTAAATACAATAGCTTATTGATGTTATGCCAAAACGAACTATGGACCTTATTTATAATATTAATAATAATTTTCTAACAAACCTGAATGAAGGTAAATACGGCCGGTTATGTATTTCAACAAAAGATTGAAAAAAGGTCACAGATTGAAAACCATCCCGTCCAAGATAAATATATTTTTTAAATTAATTAATTGTAACTACTCAGCCCTGAAAGGGCGAATTATTATAGCCTGGGGCAACGCCCCAGGTACCGTTTATGATTTAAAGCCCCAACGGGGCGAATTATTTATAGCCTGGGGCAACGCCCCAGGTGCTAAAAGG
>QNER01001057.1 GCA_003646175.1 Candidatus Parabeggiatoa sp. nov. 1 | reverse complement strand
GGGAAAGTGCAATGATGATGTGTTGGCAAAATTGATAGCGCAGTGTGAGGATCGCAATGATGCCATTTTCCGTTTAACCAATGCCCTGCGCGGTTTTGATGAAGCGGCTATTTTGACGATTCATAGCTTTTGTCTGCAAATGTTGCAGGATAATGCTTTTGAAAGCGGGGTGTTGTTTGATACGGAATTGATGACGGATCAAAGTCATTTATTGCGTGAGATTGTTGAGGATTTTTGGCGGCAACATTTTTATCTGGCTTCTCAATTGTTTATCACTTACACGCTGGAGAATGGCTATAACAATCCCGCCAGTTTGTTAGAAACCTTGGGTTATGGACGCTATATTGCCCAGCCCTTTTTAAAGATTATCCCAGCACCGAATGCGCCGCTGGTCAAAGCCCAAGAGTTGGCATTTTACACGGCCTTTACCGAAACCAAGCACGCTTGGCCGTTTCAAGCGGCTGACTTGGAGGCTTTGCTCCTCAACGATAAAAGCTTAAATCGGAATAAATATCGAAAAAATTCGATTCCGCAATGGTGCAAAGCGATGGATGGTTTTCTCAATGCGTCAGTGATGTCCATCAATTTGCCCGATAAATTTGTCAAATTCACCACCGCTGAACTCAGTCAGTGCGTTAAAAAAGGCAAAACACCGCCCCAACATGACTTTTTCGGCTTATGCGACAAATTACTTGCTTGTCAACAAGCCCTGTCTGATAGCTTTAAGCAACATTTACTGGCATTAAAAATCCAGTTGTTTGAAGTCGCTGAACAAGCTTTGGCGCAGAAAAAACACCAGCATCATATTCAATCTTTTGATGACTTGTTGATTAATCTGTTTAACGCGTTAAAAGGGGTAAACGGTGACAATTTGGCGAAATTAATTCGCTATAAGTATCATGTAGCCCTGATTGATGAATTTCAAGATACTGATCAGGTGCAGTATGACATCTTTCGTACCATTTACGGTGACAGCAGCCAGCGTATTTTGTTTTTGATTGGCGATCCAAAACAGGCGATTTATAGTTTTCGCGGTGCTGATATATTTACTTATATGGCTGCTTGCCGTGATGCCACCCACCGTTACACGTTGGCAACGAACTGGCGTTCCGAACCCGGTTTGATTGGCGGTGTTAATCAACTATTTGATAAAAGCGCGCAGCCGTTTCTGTTTGAGGGCATTCCTTTTCCGCCGGCACAAGCCCCTGACGAAAACCAACTGCCGGTAGAAAAACCGCGTTTAAAGATAGAAAACAAATTTTTACCGCCGTTACAAATTTGGTTTGTTCCGCGACAGGTTGCCGATTGCTCCCCAGATAAAGCGATTGCTAAAGGCTGGGCAAAGCAACAAATTCCGTGGTCGGTGGGTAATGAAATTGCCCGTCTGCTGATGTTAGGCTATCAAGGAGAAGCTCTGATTGGTCATAAACAGTTGGCGGCTGGGGATATTGCGGTACTGGTGCGCACTAATGCTCAAGCCCAGATCATGCAGCAAGTGTTGACCAAATTGCAGATTCCTAGCGTGTTGTATAGCCGCGAAAGTCTGTTTACTTCCCATGAAATCATGGAAATAGAACGGGTGCTGTTGGCGGTGGCAGATCCCAATCATGAGGGCTTAGTCAAAGCGGCGTTAACGACCGATATGATCGGGTTCTCTGGTAGCGAATTACAGCACTTGGTAGAAAATGAAGCAGGGTGGCAAGAACACTTGAATCGTTTTCAATACTATCATTCTCTCTGGCAACAGGCCGGCTTTATCCAGATGTATCGGGCGTTGTTGTTAAAAGAACAGGTGCAAAGCCATCTGTTGAGTTATCCAGACGGCGAGAGGCGTTTAACCAATGTGTTACATGCAGGCGAACTCTTGCAACAAGTGGTTGTGCAACAAAGGCTTGGTATCAGCGGACTTTGTCAATGGTTATCGCAACAACGCCACAAAGGCGGGGCTGCAACGGAAGAACAGCAGTTGCGCCTAGAAAGTGATGAAAAATTAGTCAAAATCGTCACCATCCATAAAAGCAAAGGGTTGGAATATCCGGTCGTATTTTGTCCGTTTGTTTGGGATGGTTACTTATACGATAACAAAGCGGCGCAATTCACTTTTCATAATGAGCAAGATGAACTGACGCTTGATTTAGGTTCGCCCGATATTGATCAACACCGTGAGCGTGCGTTGGAGGAGGAACGGGCGGAAAACTTGCGCCTATTTTATGTCGCCGTGACTCGCGCCAAACATCGTTGCTATTTAATCTGGGGCGCGTTCAAAGATGCGTCAACTTCCGCCCTTGCCCATTTAATTTACCCTGGCATTGAGGTAGAAACCGCGAGTGACATTCTGCTTGAGCAGACATTAAAAAACTTAGCTACTGCCGCGAGCAATACGCTGCAAATTTCCCAGTTGCCCATCGATGCCGCACCCTATCAGCGTCCAGTTGAAAAATGCGAAACGCTTACCCCCCGTCGCTTTACCGGTAGGATTGAGAAAAATTGGAGAGTGTCTAGTTTTACCTCGCTGTCGGCGCGAGCAACCGCTATTGATGCGGCTGATAAGCCGGATTATGATGAAGAAACCACTTTAGTCAGTGCTGTTGCTGAAGATCCACACAATATTGCGCCGTTGCCTGACGAAAAACATATTTTTAATTTTCCGCGCGGCGCGAGAGCCGGCACCTTTATGCACGCGCTATTTGAACGTTTGGATTTTACCCAACCGGATGCGAACTTCATTAAAAATAAATTGGCTCAGTTTGACTATAATGCGGAAAAATGGCTGGAAGTGATTACGAAACTGGTGGATGATGTCCTCAATACGCCGCTAGAACCAAAGCAGCCAGACTTCACGCTGTCACGCATCAGCCGTGCTCAACGTTTGGACGAGTTAGAATTTTATTATCCACTGTCCCGCATTACCCAGCAAGGTTTGCAACAGGTGTTTGCCAACTTTGGGCAGCCTGCGATTACGCCGGTG
This sequence comes from Candidatus Parabeggiatoa sp. nov. 1, assembly GCA_003646175.1. Taxonomy (GTDB): domain Bacteria; phylum Pseudomonadota; class Gammaproteobacteria; order Beggiatoales; family Beggiatoaceae; genus Parabeggiatoa. The sequence continues at coordinate 393 of QNER01001057.1, read as the reverse complement.
GCAGAAGAAGTCAAGCGTCTACAATTTTCCCCAGTGCGCGGTTTTATGAAAGGTTATATTGACATGGTGTTTGAATACCAGGGGCGTTACTATCTGGTTGATTACAAATCCAATATGCTAGGCGCACAACCGCAAGCCTATCGCCATTTAAACAGAGTGATGGCACAAAAAGGCTTTTTATTACAATATCATATCTATGTGGTGGCACTACACCGTTACTTATCCGCCCGTTTGCCAAATTATCGTTATGAAGATCATTTTGGTGGGGTATATTACTTATTTTTGCGTGGCATGAATCCACAGTGGGAATCTGCTTATGATTATGGGATTTATCGGGGTTTGCCAGATGCCGCGTTGATTGAAAAATTGTCGGCGTATCTTGGGGAAGGCTAG
>QNER01001056.1 GCA_003646175.1 Candidatus Parabeggiatoa sp. nov. 1 | reverse complement strand
CTCGTGAAAAAGTTTGTGGTAATAGTCTCACTCAAACGATAGCACTGGTGGTTATGGCATCGATATTTCGCAAAAGTGATACTATCGCAAAAAACAGCGATAGCATCACAAAATCATAATTTAGTTTATTAGATATGGAGGGTTCGATAAATGCTTTGATAAGATTGTTAAGCTCAGGGATTATCAATCAATGATAAACCTGGGTTTGGGAGTTTTTAATTCGTTTATCCCCGTAATTAGTTGTACTCATGTGATTTATATTAACCAATAAAATGGGAATGCGCCCTTAAGTGCCATTAGGACAAAAATATGGGAATATTAGAACAACTAGATCAAACCTGTCAAAATTTTAAAGAAAAAATCGCAATTGAGCAAAATGACAAACAAATCACTTACGCTGTTCTTGACAATATGGCAAATAGACTCGCCAATTGTTTGATTGCGAACCAATTACCAAAAGGTTCAATTGTTGTAGTCGTTCTTGATGATAGGATCAACATTATCATTACCTTGATTGGAATACTGAGAGCGGGTTGTGTCTTTGTGCCGCTTGATCCAGAATTTCCTGAAGAACGGTTGCGTCACATTGTGACAGAACTGTCTCCAGATTGCTTTATCACGCTGATCAAATTTAACCGACTCGTCGCTCAGATTAGCAACCTGAATAAAAAGAGTCGGTTACTTAACATTGAAGGAAACCACGCTTCTGATCATGGTCAGAAAAATATCGTTCCCATCATCGAACCCCTAAACTCTTTCAGTGCCGAAAAGCCAACAGTTTCAGTTGATAATGAAGCAATGTGTTACATTTATTACACTTCAGGTTCGACTGGAACACCAAAAGGCATCGCTGGACGATTAAAAAGTATCTCTCACTTTATTCGGTGGGAAATAGAAACTTTTAACGTGGTTTCTGGATGGCGAGTCAGTCAGTTTACGATGCCAACTTTTGACGCATTTTTAAGAGACGTGTTTGTCCCATTAGGGGTAGGAGGCACGATTTGTATTCCGCCAGACAGAAACGAGCTGCTTGATTCAAAAACGTTGATGGATTGGATTGACAGTCAACAGATTAACTTTATTCATTGTGTGCCTTCTTTGTTTAGGATCATGGTGAATGGCGATTTAGATTCACAAAAACTGCAGTCACTCAAATACATTTTGATGGCGGGTGAAGTTCTGCATGTTTCTGAAGTGAAAAAATGGCTAGAAACTTATAGTAGCAGAATTCAACTGGTCAATCTCTACGGGCCTAGCGAAACGACTATGGTGAAATTTTGTCACTTCGTTCAAGAATCCGATCTGAAACGTGGTTTTATCCCGATTGGTAAACCTATAAAAGGGGCCAAAGCCTTAATCTTGGATGATGAGAAAGAGGTGTGCCCTTTCGGGATTAAGGGTGAACTTTACCTCAGAACACCCTATATGACACTAGGATATTACAATAATCCTGAATTGACTCAAGCGGTTTTTATAAAAAACCCATTCAGTGATAATCCCAGTGATTTAATTTATAAAACGGGCGATTTGGCACGGGTGTTGAGTGATGGGAATTTTCAGTTTCTAGGCCGCAAGGATAATCAGGTAAAAATCCGAGGTATCCGAATTGAATTGGGTGAAATAGAAAATGTCTTGATAAATCATCACTTGATCAAAGAGGCGGTTGTTTTACTTCGGGAAGACATACCCGGTAATCAACGCCTAGTCGCTTATACGGTACCGGCCTTAGAACCACACCCGACAACGAGTGAGTTACAGCGTTTTCTCAAAGAACGGTTGCCAGACTATATGGTACCGTCAATCTTTGTGATGCTAGAAGCAATGCCATTAACAAATAACGGTAAGATAGATCGACATGTACTGCCAGTTCCCGAACCAACCAGACAAGCACCAGAAGAAACTTTTGTGGCTCCCCGAAATAAGTTAGAGTTTCAACTCGCCAATATTTGGCAAAAAGTCTTGGGTATTCAGTCTATTGGGGTATATGACAATTTTTTCGATCTGGGTGGGCACTCTTTGTTGGCGGTAACGCTGTTAAGCCGGATTGAAAAAATGTTTGACAAGCACTTACCTTTGATGACGCTTTTTCAAGCACCGAATATTGCACAATTAGCTAATCTATTGCGCGATAAAAACGATACAGTTCCGTGGAATGTATTGGAAGTTGTTCGCAAAAAAAATGGTACTTATCCTCCTTTTTTCATGATGGGCCCCAGCCGCCTTGCCAAAGCCCTATTGTCAGTGCTAGAACCAGAACAGCCCATCTATGGACTGAATGTGTTGACTCTTCAACCGTCAGACAGTACAACACCATTGACAGACATTAAAGAACTGGCTAAACGATGTATTCAAGAAATACAAACAGTACAGCCTGAAGGCCCCTATTATTTAAGCGGCTACTGCATTGATGTCCCGGTTGCCTTTGAAATAGCTCAACAGCTCTATGCTGATGGTAAAAAAGTCGCTTTATTGGTTTTATTTGATGCCTTCCTCAATAAAATGCCGCAATGGAAAAATGGATATAGCTTCAATCATCACTGGCTCAACTGGTTAGAAATTGGGCCGAGTTATCCGCTTCAGAAAATACGAACAAAATGGCAGCGTTTTCTTAAAAAGAGAGAACTCAAGTTATTCGGGCAATCACCTGAGAAGCTAAGAAAAACTCAAAAAGCTTTGTCCAGTAAAATCCAATTTATGTTATTTTTCAATGCTTATAGGGAAGCTGTCGCTAATTATGTGCCACAAATTTATCCGGGTTCTATCACATTTTTTTTCGCCAGTGAATGGCGTTTAAAAGATTCGTCTGCCTTTGCTCAGTTGGCGACGGGCAATGTAGAAATTTACCAGATTCGGGGGTATCACGAAAGTTTGTTTGTTAGCCCCCAATTAGAAGAAATGGGAAAGCAGTTAAAGCGTTGTTTGGAGGAAACTCATAAAAAATAGGTAGCCATAAGCAAAGCTAAAGTGAGAATTGGGATCGCACCTAAAGTTTTGGGGCACAAAAACTTCAGGCGCGATTGCTCATTGCTCATGACATGACTTTCGGTGATTTATAAATACGTTGCATTTAAATGAGAATCAAAATGATCACCGATTTTATCGCTTTTGAGGATAGGTTGATATTTATAACAGACAAGAAAAGTTGAGCCTCGCGTGATTAATCCTGGTTATCCGTCAAGAAGTTTCCTTTGCTCGCATACACCAAGCCACCGACGACATCTTGCGCTGCGGTTGCCAAGAGGGTAACTACAAGGATTGTATTTTATAACGGATTTCTATGTACAGGACAAAAATTGTAATCGTTTGATTTTTAAGTATTTCGTGATGCTATCGCTTTTTTGCGATAGTATCACTTTTGCACTT
>QNER01001055.1 GCA_003646175.1 Candidatus Parabeggiatoa sp. nov. 1 | reverse complement strand
CCCAAACGATAGTTTGGGCAACTCCAGTAAAACATTGTTTTTTAATTAATATACTTACTTTTATGAAAAAATCCAAATTTGCTCATGTGAAATCAATAAGTTATATTGAACTTTGACGATGCCCTCATATCAAGTCAAAGTCTGGCGCATTCCCATTTTCCGGGTACATAATGGCACATTTAGTTTGTCATCGGAGTCTGCCAGCTTTTAACTTGGCAGGGCAAGCTCAAGTTTGGACTAAAGATGCACAAACTCAAGTTTTTCAGGCGATTTTCAAAATAGAAGTAAAATCTCAAACCTAATAAAATCAAGGCACTTTAGTTTTTCAGGCGATTTTCAAAATCGAGGTAAAATCTCAAACCTAATAAAATCAAGGCACTTTAGTTTTTCAGGGCATTTTCAAAATCGGGGCAAAATCTCAAACCTAATAAAATCAAGGCACTTTAGTTTTTCAGGGCATTTTCAAAATCGAGGCAAAATCTCAAACCTAATAAAATCAAGGCACTAATGTTTTTCAGGCGATTTTCAAAATCGGGGTAAAATCTCAAACCTAATAAAATCAAGCCACTAATGTTTTTCAGGCGATTTTCAAAATCGGGGTAAAATCTCAAACCTAATAAAATCAAGGCTCTGGTGTTTTTGAGGTAACGAAAATAAATCCTTTGCAATAACGAAAAGCGATGCATTTTAGAAAGGATTTATAAAAAAGGATTGACTCTGGATGCATTGCCATTTTCCACCGGGTAACGAAAAGCGATAAATTACCCATTTCAACTGCTCTCTCGGTTGATGCAGTATTTGATTGCGGGAGTCAGAATGCTGGTATTGGTATTATTAATTTTTGGGAGTAACTCGATGCATCAAAGTCAGAAGATTTTGGGAGGCATCACCTAATTTCCCAATTGAACGTCAAATCCGTCTCGATTAAATCCTTTCTAAAATGCAATTCTTGTAGTTATTGATCTGGAAAATCGGAATGCGCCTGTCAAACTCTATCGCGGTGAAACTTTCTCGATAAGACTATATTTTGTTCGTTGATGTACTCAAGCGAAAAGAATAAAATGGCTTAAATGTGAAGGCTAAGCTTTGTGCCAATAGTCATTCTTAAATTCTAACTATTGAATAATATTTTTTAGTTTAGGTTTTGTTGACATTTGTCAAAGAAATGGTATTTTTCAATAAGTTATAAAAATATGAATTTGATGATAAATCAAGGGCGCATTCCCATTTTCCGGGTAACAGCCTCAAAAAAACGGGTACTTTGATTTTATTAGGTTTGATTTTTTACCCCGATGAAAATCGCTTCAAAAACATTAGCGGCTTGATTTTATTAGGTTTGATATTTTACCCTGATTTTGAAAAGGGCGCATTTCGATTTTCCCGCTACTTTTAAGTTGGGGAAAAAACCTCCCACAACCCCAAAGGGGTTGAATATGAATAGCCCCAGGTGCAACCCTCATCATTATACACAAGTGTTATTGAGGCTCGTAAATCGTTGATTTTTATGGTTACCATGCACCTGTGTGGGAATGAGAAATAACTTCTATAGTACAACGGATACTCGAAATAAACGGATAAGGCTTTTAAGAAATTATTCGCACCGATAAATAGCGGCAACTTTTTTAGATAACTCATGTTACGCACAACGCTTTTTTCGAGAGTCAATCGGGGCAACCATAAAGGATTGCCCCTACATCTAGTTATATATTGTAGGGGCAATCCCTTGTGGTTGCCCTTTCACCAAACATCATCCAGGTAAGGAACTTTCCGCTTTATTGCACAAACTGTGATAAGTCGAAGCAATGTGCGTAACATCAGTTAGATAAGTGGATGCAATGAATCACAAGACACATCAAGGTGAATTTTGTATTTATCCGTTTATTTCGAGTATCCGTTGTACTAAACTTTTAGCGGTATGGAAGATACTTATGTATAACGATGAGGGTGCAACCTGGGGTGGGGCGAGAAAAAAAACGAACCTCAACCCCTATCGGGGTTGAATGTCGTCTCGTTTGAACGAAAATAAGGTTCACTTTGGGGTTGTGGGGAAATTGGGTTTATTCTCCACCCCAGGTTTCACCTGGGGCTATTCACATTCAACCCCTATCGAGGTTGGGATGTTGGTTGCAAGCTGAAAAATATAAATGCGCCCTAAATCAATGACTTATTGTGAAATGTCAACACAACCTAGTTTTAATAGAGGAAATTGGATATGTTGTATTTAGTTTTAAATCGGTTTGTTTTGTTATTTTGGCATTTGGTTGGGATTTTTGTACTTGTAGGCATGGTAGCCTGCGTTGCTACTAATAAAACTATAGAAATCACGAAAACTACTGAGAAGTGGTGGGGGCGTTCGCCTCATATGATTTACAAAGATAATGTTTTGCTTGGGCAAGATGTCAAATTAGATCAATGTATTAATGAAAACATGGAACTACAAAATTGGACAGTTAAACCGCCCTTTAATTTAGGGGCTTGGGTACATCCCCAAAACACCCGGAAAAAAAATTGGAACAACAAACCTTTTAGCAACGATTCTGTGGCGTTGAGTATTGTGCCTTACATTCAAAAGGGGGGTAAATTGACAGTGGTTCCTTATTTCGATCCCGCATATCAGAGTCAGCTAGATGGTTATAAACCATTCGATGCCTACTATGTTGCCTGCAAACCCTTCCACCAGATGAACTCGTCATTCAATGAATACCCACATTATTACCCTACTATCATGTTTACTTTATTTGAGGCTAACAAAACAAAGTCACAAGAACATCAAGAGCAACTTTTTACGGAATTGGGGAATCTATCGACGCATAGTTTGAGCACAAATTTAGCCTCATTGGAGGTAACAAAGACGACAATGGGCGACTTAATCAAGAAAATTTTCAGCAATAACAAAGCTGAAAATGTACCATTATTGCAGAAACTGAATGTGCCTTTCAAAGTTATTGTGAAGCCGGCGGGTTTTAAGGGGGATTCAGCGGAGAAAAAACTGTCGTGGATACGTTTTCCTGATAAACCTTCCGATAATTTAACAGATGTTGCTCAGGTTAGTACTGATAACACTCAAAATGATCAGACAAAAGAGGAAGGAAAAGAAACCTCTACGCCATATGTGCCAAATACCGAAGCGGGGGGTGAGCGAACAGAGTTTGGATTGGGGACAACAACTCGTCACAACGTAACAATCACGTTACCAAATAATTTTGTCAGAATATTTCACTACGCAAACAATACTATAATTGATTCTATGCGCTTGGATAGTTGCGCTACACCTACTATTGGTTCAATAGAAAAGGAAACCACTTCTTTTGTTACAGACTGTTCAGCATCACCTACTTCCCTAACAATAGAGGGATTTAAGCCGATTT
>QNER01001054.1 GCA_003646175.1 Candidatus Parabeggiatoa sp. nov. 1 | reverse complement strand
GAACCTTGTACGAATCTCAGGAGTATAAGGCCAGGAGTACAAGGCGAACCTTGTACGAATCTCAGGAGTATAAGGCCAGGAGTACAAGGCGAACCTTGTACGAATCTCAGGAGTACACTCCTGAAAACCACACTTATTGTGCAAGGTTCGCCTTGCACTCCTGAAAACCACACTTATCGTGCAAGGTTCGCCTGAAACGAATGAATCTGACCCACCCCTCTGCTACTGGACTACCCGCGCTTGCAACCACTCGGTAAGTTGTTCCGCAGGTTGCGGTTTGCTCAAGTAATAACCTTGAATGATGTCACAATTCAATCCTTGCAATATATCTTGGGTATTTAGATCTTCGACACCTTCGGCAACCACTTTTAAGCCAAGATTGTGAGCTAGATCAATAATCGTTTGGACAATGACTGTATCATTGTTATTTTGACACATCGCCATCACAAAAGATTTATCAATCTTAATTTCTGTTAAAGGCAATTGCCGCAAATAAGCTAAAGACGAGTAACCAGTACCAAAATCATCAATCGCAATCTGAATACCTAAACGTTCTAAACCGGTAATCACCTTTTCTGCTTGGAGTGGATCCGACATCATAACGGTTTCCGTAATTTCCACTCGCAGCTTGTGAGCAGATACCCCCAACGCGTTTAATCGCCCCTCAACCCAATTGGGCAAGTCACTATCTTGTAGGTTACTGGCTGACAAGTTAACCGCTACTGCGACATCAATGCCTTTTTCTTGCCATAAGACACACTGACGTAATGCTATATCTAACACTGTTTGGGTAAGTGGTCCCATTAACCCAGTTTTCTCGGCGGTTGGTATAAATACATCGGGCATGATTAATCCGTACTTAGCATGATGCCACCGTACCAATGCTTCAACAGATTGCACTTTACCGGTATGTAAATTGAGTTGAGGTTGATAATAAAGGGTTAAACCAGATTCTTGGTTAATCGCTTGGCGTAAATCGCTCATTAAAGTGAGACGTTCCAAACTATGGCTATCTTCGGCCGAGTCGTAGACCACATAACCGATATGACGATGTTTTGCGAGATACATCGCAACATCAGAATGTTGGAGCAACGTATCCTTATCGGTACCGTGTTCTGGATAAGTGACAATGCCAGCACTCGCACTAACCCGCAAGAGTCGTTCCCCAACTTCAAATGGCTCACTGATGGCTTCAAGTAATTGCGCCGTCATCTGTTTGGCTTGGACTAAATCAGCATTGGGCAATACCACCGCAAATTCATCGCCACCTAAACGGGCAAAAGTATCATCTGCTCTCACGTAAGCAGGTAAACGTTTGGCGATTTCGCACAAAAGCAAATCTCCCATCCCATGACCCAAGGTATCATTAATTTCTTTAAAACCATTCAGATCAATCATCAGCAATGCTAACGGTTGCTGTTTATCCGATGCGACTTGAATCGCTTTATTCAAGCGTTTACTGAGTAACGTGCGATTAGGCAAGCCCGTCAAGGCATCATGTAATGCTTTGTATTCTAACGAACCCAGTAAATTAACCAATTGTTGCGCCATAACTAAAAATGAAACCGCCAATTCACCAATTTCATCATGGCGCTGAACGTCAGTTGTCAGTGCCCACGTCTTCCAGTCGCTTTTGGTTAATTCTTTAACATGTTGATTCAGCAACAGAATCGGTTTAGTCACTTGGCGTGTCACCACGATGCCAACCATAATCGCAACCAAAACCGCAAGCAACGATAAAATTAAGCTCGAAACAGTGTTGCTTTTTATCTCATCAGTGAAATCAGCATCAGGAATAGTAACCGCAATAATCCAATGAATACCACGTCCGTCTTCATAAAGTGATAACTGTGTGGTTTGCTCTCCTCGTTTTAACAGAAGATCGCGTTGCTGTTTAGAAAAATCGGAAATACTGCCCCACTGTTGGATGATATGTTGTGCGATTGATTGAATCACCGGGTTTTGACTGCTGATTGCATTTAACGGATGCGGTTTTGGTCCACCAATAGCCAGTGGCGTATTGATGGAAGCCGCTACCAATTGGCCGCTACTATCCATAATAAATGCTTGCCCGGTTTGGCCAATTTTCAGACTGTTCAGAAAATTGGAAATTTCTGACAAAATAAAATTAGCCCCAAATACGCCGCGCAGTTTTCCCACCTCATCGTAAACCGGCATCACTGGAGTCACTTGCAAAACATTTCGATGTGCCGAAATATAAATATGAGACCAAGTGGCCTTGCCTACCTGTTTGGCTTGTTGGTACCAAGGACGACTCCGCGGATCATATTGACTGGCTTTGTCTTTAATCTCTTGAATGACTTGCCCCATTGCGTTAATGACATAAATACGACGCAATGGTGTTGTTTTCGCATCACGGATTTTAAGAACCGTTTTATCCGCCATGCGTTGAACCCCGATAAAATGACCTTGTTCATCACCATAGAAAATATACGGCACCTCAGACACGTTGATTTGATGTTGAAATTGCTGTGCAAGATGCTCAAAATCGTGAGTATCAAGTTTGGCATTCAGTTGATTGATAAAGTGAGGTGCCTGAAGAAAATGGTGAATATGTTGTTGAATCCGCACAGAAATTTCCTGATGAAATTGTGTGCCAATATTATTAACCGCCCGTTGTCCATTGTAATAGGATATGCCAATGATCACGGCTGCAAGTATCACAATAAGAACAACGAGTGGAATTATGAACAATGTACGAATCGATTTAATCATAAACTTTAGTTTGAATTAACAGTATCAGGAGTACAAGGCGAACCTTGTACGAAAAAACCGCTCAGGAGTACAAGGCGAACCTTGTACGAAAAAATGGTTTTCAGGAGTACAAGGCGAACCTTGTACGAAAAAACGGCGTTATTGCTCAGGAGTACAAGGCGAACCTTGTACGAAAAAACGTCATCCGTTTTTTATTACCAAGATGCAATAAACATACCAAAACCAAGATATCTTCCTTGGTTAAGAACATTTTGCGACACAGCCCAAAGAGTTGAGTACAACGAATTAACTAAATAAGCTAATAAATAGTTGTTATTGTGAGCTTTTTTTATTTTTTACCCTAAAATTAAATAAAATTAACAAGCTCTGTGTAAATTGACTATATCGAAGCACCATAACATTTCGCCATCCCCATTCGTTCTTTTCGCCAATTCGTTGTACTTACGTTATATAATTAATAAATGGTAAACAACCGGCATTCAAATCAAATCATGTAGTCAGCGAGTATTTGAAATCTATGTGCAGGACAAAAATGATAACCAATTGATTTTATAAGTGTTCAGTGATGCTATAAATTTTTTGAGTAACGGATGCTATCCCTTTTTTGGGGATAGTATCCGTTTAACTTTGAATGG
>QNER01001053.1 GCA_003646175.1 Candidatus Parabeggiatoa sp. nov. 1 | reverse complement strand
CAGGTGAAACAGAAGTTGCTAACACGACAGCCGGTGCATTTAATGGCTTATGGGCTGGAAGTGTTAAGCCTTTTTTGGTTGCTCATCCCATTGGAGTGGCCGTTGTTGGGGGTGCCCTAGTCGTTGTAGGTGCCTATTACCTGGCGAAGAAATTTTCCAAGAAAACAGAAGAGCCGTCACCGGCTTAATGTGAACTGCCTTGGTCATCATTTCGGTAACGTCTGCGGGAATCGGTTTACAACCGGTTCCCTTAACGTTTACCGAATGATGGTTATGGCACTTGTCACTTGTTGTTATGCCTAAAAAGACGTTATGAAACGTTTCGGGCGGGGTTCGGAGCCCCGCCTAACGTGGGAGAGCCTGCATTATGGCTGTGCCCACGTTACCTAGACACACACAGAGCGCAAAGCCACGTTTTTTATTTTAATTCAAATATGTTATTGGGTTATCTTGATTTATCGTAACTACTGGGGGGTACCTTATAGTATTTTCAATAAGTTACATTAAATACACAATAATGATTGTTAATATAAGTGATTGAAAATATAGGAAACCTTAGTATTAATCTAGTTTATATGGTTATTTGTAACTTCATGTAAATACAGGATTTATCAAAAAGTCTCATTTGTTCCCATGCTGAGTACTCATCGTTATACATAAGTTTTTAAGTAGCCCAAAACCAATAGCCCTTCAAAGTAGATTGCCACAGATATGGCATAGCCTTTCCTTTTCGTTCCCCCCAATCGAATAGCCCCTTTTTTCGTGACTTGAACACTTGTATATAACGATGAGTGCTGAGTATAACTAATTATAAAGGGTCATTTTACTAACTGATGTTACGCACATTGCTTCGACGATGTCACCGTTTGTGCAATAAACGGAAAGTTCTATACCATGATGGATGATGTTTGGTGAAAGGGCTTGCGCGGGCGTTGCCCTTCTGGACTCATTTTGAAGCGTTGTGCGTCAGATGAGTGAATAACTCCTTTTCATCACTGAAGCCCATTACCCCTGAAGCCCATTTTAACGACAACTCTATGGTGACTGAGTACGCTTAGCAAGCGCATGAGTATAAGCCTTAATAATATCGGCACGCAGCACGATGCCCACTAATTTGCGCGAACCTTCTTCTTCAACCACCGGCAAGCGACTGATTTGGCGGACACCTAACCGTTGTAATGCTGCCCCCATTGGTTCAAAAGGATAAGCCACTAATATATCCTTCGTTGCAATATCTGCTACCGTCCTTCCTTGGAGTTTCCCAGCCGCTATGGCGTTGTCTAAATCCCTGATACTCACGACACCTACCAGTTCCCCCGCTTCATTTGCCACCGGAAAACCATGACGATGAGTTTGATCAAATTGTTCCATTAAGTGAAACAGTGGCATCGTTAATGGCACAACCTCAACATGCGTATTCATCACATCACCAACTGTCACACTTTCTATCACGTCAAGCTCATGCCCAGGCGCGCCTCTTCTGACTTTTATCCCACGTCGAACCAGTTTTAAGGTGTACATCGAACTGGGATTAATGCTCTGTGCGACTAAGGTACTTATCACTGTGGCTAACATAATGGGCAAGATAAGCTGATAATTACCGGTTAATTCAAAGGCCACCATAATAGCCGTCATAGGTGCATGAGCCGCTCCACCAAAAAAGGCTGCCATCCCGGCCAGCGCGTAAGCACCTATTGGTACATTAAGGGTTGGAAACAACATATTAACAACGTGCCCAAACGTGCCACCTAACATTGCGCCCATAAACAATGACGGGGTAAAAGTACCACCTGTCCCACCGGATCCCAGCGTTAAACTGGTGGTAAATATTTTTAATAAAAACAGGGCTAAAATCAAATCGAGGGCAATCCGACCGTTAAGCGCATCATTAATACTTGAATAGCCCATCCCAAAGAAACGAGGAAAGCCGTCAAATTGAAAAAAGGTGATGAGACCAATAATGCCCAATAGTGCCCCCCCTAGCACTGGCTTTAGATATTCAGAGATTGGCAGTCTATCCCACAATTCTTCCATCCAGTACAACACTTTAGTAAAACTAATCGCGCTGATACCTGCCGCCACCCCCAATATCGCGTACAACAACAGTTCCCAATTGCTGACTAACTCGTAGTGCTGCTGATCTATAAAAGGCTCCTTATAAAATTGAGCAATCGTATCGGCAACCACGGCGGAAATAACCACTGCACTGAAGTAGCCCGCTTCGAGATGGCCTAAGATGAGTTCTAACGCAAAGATAGTGCCGGTAATAGGCGCATGAAACGTTGCCGCAATGCCACCGCCGGCCCCACAAGCCAGTAGTAGACGGATTCGATCTTCGTTCAACGTAAAAATTTGCCCGACAGTGGAACCTAAGGCCGAACCTATTTGAGCAATAGGGCCTTCAAGTCCAACAGAACCACCGGTGCCAATACAAAGTGCTGACGTTAATGATTTGACGATGCCCACTCGTGGACGAATACGCCCACCGCGTACTGAGACGGCTTCGAGTACTTCAGAAACGCCGTGGCCTTTGGCTTCACGGGCAAAGTGAATAATAATAGGTGCAAAAATGAGGGCACCCAGTGCTGGCACAATAACCAAATAATATGCGCCAAAGCCGTCGAGCAATCCCCATAATTTGGTTTCAAAAAATATGTGGTGGACTTCCTCAACAAGCCATTCGGTGAAAATGGCCCCAAACCCGGCACCAATGCCAACTATCAGTGCCAATGCGGTGATGACGACCAAGTTTGGTAAGCTTTTGAATTTCCGCAACAAGGTTCGAGGTGGTGGTTGACTGAATGATGTTTCTTCTGAAGAAGGTAAAGACATGTTAAGGGTTCCTTTGTTTGGATGAAAGGATGAAAGAAAAAAGTACAACGAATTAGCGGAACAAACGAATTAACCTTGTTTTTTATTTCAATTCTTATCCATTAGGAAAGTTTTTCCCAGTATACTGGAAGTACCACGGATTTTTGGTCTAAACGGATTTTTTTTAAGGCGGATGTGGTTCAATGTCTTCTCCAAAACTTATTGAAATGAACCATAATCTCTTATTTCATTTTCACCCTAAGGGTGCGAAGTATATTCAGTTTCAAAAATGTGTCGTTTTGGGGGAGAATAAATGATGTATATTTGATAACTGGAATAGTCTAAAGCTTGTCATGTCGTCATTTTTTTGAATTACCAAAATACGACAATCATTTGATGATCAGGTTTTTTCTAAAGCCAAACCCTAACTACAAGGATTGTATATCGATGCGGATTTAAACCAGGTACAACCACGACAAAATAGATTCCTAGGGCGTTGCCCTAGGCTGATATGTCAACCCCTTTCAGGGGTTTATAAATTGATTTACCATCGATTTTCAGCCCCT
>QNER01001052.1 GCA_003646175.1 Candidatus Parabeggiatoa sp. nov. 1 | reverse complement strand
TCAAGGGCTAACTCACCACTTTTATCAACTTGGGCTTCACCTTTGTCAAGAACGGCCTTTCCTTCCTTGTCAGGGACCAACTCTCCAGGGTGTATTTCTTCTAAGAGGCTATCCAAAGCCGTGATATGCAACTCACATTCATCCTCCACCCATTCAAAAATTTCATCAATAGCTGCCCGTTCAACACCCGCATGTAGCGTCAATTCCCAATTTAAATAACACGCCTGTGGTTCAATATCAGGAAAAACCGGCACTTGACTGACATCCACCTTAACTTCTAACTCCCCGAAATAAGATAATTCCCGAAACAAATTAATCGGATCATTACCGGTTTTGAGCATGGACAAATCGGGTTTAAACACAATATGCCATCCCTTATTTGTCGCAGCCGGTAACGATTTTTCAGGGGTAACAGGAAGGGGAGACGAAATAGCCGAAAGTAGCTGCGAAGCCGCAGGCGGTTTCTGTTCAACGGGTGCCGCAAGCGTGTTAGCTGTGTTTTCGTCAACAGGTTGGTTTTCAACAACAGGTGCCGCAAGCGTATCAGCCGTATTTTCTTCAACAACTGCCTTTTCAATCGACGTTTTTAAAGAACTTTGCAACTCATTCTGACAAACCTGCGCTTGTTGGACTTCGTAATCAGTCTCTTCTCGTAGAGCCGATAACATCATTCGTAACACATCCACCGAACGCAACAACAAATCAATCAGTGCTTGTGTGACGAGATGTTCCCCATTACGCATTTCATCAAGCAGCGTTTCAGCCGCATGTGCAAAGGTAATGATATGCTCAAACTTAAAAATCCCAGCGCCTCCTTTAATGGAATGAGCAGCCCTAAAAATACTGTTGACGAGTTCTTTATCAGCTGTCCCAACTTCCAAATCCAGTAAACTAGATTCCATCGCATCTAGACTTTCAAAGCTTTCTTCAAAAAAGAGTTCACGAACCTCTGTCAAATCCACTGGCATAACGGCTTACCTCAACACTTTTCTAATCGCTGCTAATAATTTTTCAGGATCAAATGGCTTAAGAATCCACCCCGTTGCCCCCGCCGCTTTAGCCGTTTTCTTTTTTTGAGGATCACTTTCTGTGGTCAACAATAAAATAGGCTTAAATCGATACTTAGGCAAAGCACGTAATTCACGCACTAAGGATAAACCATCCAACAAAGGCATATTCACATCAGTAATAACCAAATCAAACTGATGAGTTTTTGCTAATTCCAATGCTTGCGAACCGTTCTTTGCTTCAGTCACATTATAGTTGGCATCAAGCAAAGTAAATTTCAGCATTTGCCGCATGGCGACTGAATCATCGCTAATTAAAATCTTACGCATCATTGTCATGCTACTTGATTCAAATTGTCGTTGTGAGATAAATGTCCAGAAAAGCTTTGCACGAAACCGTTTAGTTTTGGCAAACCTAGAAAATTTTTATGGGGGACAAAATTTTTCCGGGCGAGTATAAGTATAAATTGGGTTCGAGGCAAATAGTTTTTGCGCGCAAAAATTATTGGCCTCGAATTGGGAATTACCCATTCGTCGTTCCCTGCGACAATTTTTCTAAACATCTGTATATACCATGAATAAACGAACATCACATCAGAAACTTTGGCTTGAAACGAAACTTGGATTGAACCCACCATTGTAATAAATGTGACATTGCCAAATGAGTGTTTGATTAAAAACCATTTTCCGGGCGCATTTTTATTTTCCCGCTGCTTTTATCAGGCAATAACGACACGGTTTTTTTTAATCACGGATAAACCAATAATAACTACAAGGATTACTTATAATAAAGGATTAGAGCATGACGATATTGAGTTTTTTATGTGATTATCAATATCAAGAACTTTAATGATTTTTTTGAAGTTTTGATTCGTTACATGGCTCAATTAGCTCACAATATGAATGACGATGGTGCTAATAATCTCAAGTTGGCTCAAGATAAAAATCCTTTATTATAAATAATCCTTGTAGTTATTGTTTTGCAAAAATAAACAGGTATTTTGACTCAGAAGGGCTGGAGCAACGGATTGCCCCTACGCGGTGCTATGTAGGGGCCTGTTAAAATACATGAAAATTTATGGCTCAGTACTTAGCCCATTTTTCCTTTCTAATGCTGGTTTGAGTATTCTATGACATCTTGTATTCGCTCGCATTGGACTAATAAGGCATGGGTACGGGTAATTTACCCCATAATGCCAGTTCACGCGCTCCCGCGGCTAATATATGCTCCGCTTCAATACGAAGTATCTTTCCGCTCGTGGTAAAATACGCTGTCCCTGACATTAATACCTCTTTGTTTAACAGTGCATTAACTTCTGGGGGCGCAATATGTTTAGCGATGCCTTTGATAGCATGATCCCCTTGAGCGGTGATAAGTTTGAAGGTTTGATCATAAGTTCTCAGTTCCTCCAATTTACCAGCCACTTTTACTTGGTGTGGGAATGGAAGACTGGCTGCGAGTTCATTGAAAACGGTGATTGTGTCAGGCGTTATTTGGATAGCCTTTTCACTGAGAAAATGAATCGCTTTTGCACCGTTGTTGAAGACATGGCGAAAACGCTGAAACGCCTCTAACAGGTGTTTATCATAAAGTGAGTCCGCCATTTCATGGCTCAGTGCTGCGATCAAACTTTCTTGGAAATAGTCAAAGCTTGTCCGCTCAAAATCCAGTTCTTCAAACCAATCACTTTGTTGAAACAGTTCGGCTCCAGCCTCATAGAGCGTAGGCGATTCAACATCCAGTTTACCGCCTTGTAATTCCATAGAAAATTGTGTTGCCACCTGAAGCCACTGAGGTGGCACACCACGCGCCGTACTTCGTCCTTCAGTACGCAATCGTAAAGCACCCTTGCTGCCGTCGATAAGAACCGACAATAATGTTTGTAGCAGCGTGACTGATACCATGCTATCTTGCGGGTTTTGACTTTCAATTTCGATTTGATAAACTGACATAAAGCTACCTTTTAGTACAGGTTAAATGGTATAAATTGAGCGGCTATCTCATTGATTATATAGCCTGATGAGTTTTTTATCTCACCTCAACCTCGTTTTTGAGATTGACTGACAAACGACAAATTTCTTGGTTTCACTCTCTTGTTGTCAATAGCATTCAAATTCAAAGCTATTTGGCTATGAATGAAAGCCGCGACGGAGAATAACCCTTATGGAGCCTCGCCCTAACCTATAGTTTTGAAGAATGAAGCATTCAATTAGAAGGATTCAAAACCTTAATTATTTATTTGTGATTTTCAACCAAGGCCGATTATCGAACAAACTATAGATGTGTTGCCCAAAGAATGGCACTTTTATGCAGGTTCAATCTCAAAACGATAGTTCGGCGTTTCAAGTATCGAATCGATAATTGAAAGCAGGCTGT
>QNER01001051.1 GCA_003646175.1 Candidatus Parabeggiatoa sp. nov. 1 | reverse complement strand
CGAGAAAACTTTTCTCGTCTGAGTCAACCTGACTCATGCTTTTATGTTATAGGGTTACTTCGTTTCATTTTCAAGTCAACGATATTTATTGGACAAATTGTACAATAAAGTATAATTTTGTCCCAAGCGGTAATGTACCCGATTTTTCCCCCAGTCCTCGATGAATAAGTACTTAGTGTCACAGGGCAATCTAGGTTTTATATTTTGGCGAAGGTACGCTTTGCTCTAATGATGCGAATTAAGGGCTGAACAAATCATTGAAAAATCACGTTATTGGAGCTGACCGCCTATCAGTTTAGTACAACGGATTTAAAAATAAACGGATTAATTCAGTGAACTTTCTGAATTGATTAGCAAAAATCACCTTAATACTGGCTTTTAACTTGATTAACACCACAACACCAATCCGTTTATTTTTAAATCCGTTGTACTAACATAGTTAGAAAACTGATAGGTGGTAAGGTTATTGGGGTTAACAATTTGGCGTGTTTCTACCAATTGATTTTTTAACGTCTGGTTTTTATGAGATGTGGAAGTTTTAACTCTTAATTCGCATTAATGGCACGCACGATACCTTAGGCGATTTCCTTAAAAGAACTAATGTACTCAGCCCTGAAAGGGCACTTTATTAAAGCCAGGGGCATCGCCCCTGGAACTTAATTCTTATCGTGCGTGCCATTAGGGCAACGCCCCAGGTGCTCGGCGAAAGTTCCCAGGGCGTTGCCCTGGGCTTTAATAAAGCGCCCTTTCAGGGCTGAGTAGTTACAAAAGAATATACCGAATTTTCTGTCACTGATGACTCGCGGTGTAAAAGCGAATAGTATCAGTCTGCACGTAGTTGATGGTATATTTTTTACCAAAAATCGCCTTAACCAGGGGCAACGCCCCTGGAACTATCGTGCGTGCCATTACACTTTGTTCCCTTTCCTAGCGACATTCACCTTAAAAAAAATCAATCCGTTGAGTCCATCAATCCGTTGTACTTCCAATATATTGCACAATACTATCCCCTTTCCCCTTTCCCCTTATTCCCCAATTCCTAAATCACAATCCCCAATTTCCAATTCCCTATTGTTTAATCGTTGCCATTTTTCTTGATAAAAATATTCTAATGGCTGATATTCAGTTTTATAATGCATTTTCCGACAATCTTTAATCCAATAACCCAAATAAAGCCAATCAAGATTTAAGCGTTTAGTTTCTTCTATTTCCCATAAAACCGCATAGACACCTAAACTACGTGCTGGATAATTAGGATCAAAAAATGTGTACATAGCCGACAAACCCGTTTTAATATGATCAACAACAGCAACCGCAAGCAATTGTTTTTTTAGATGAAATTCATAAAATACGGTTTTTGACCAAGCGCTGGTCAGAAATTGCATATAACTTTTGGGGGTAGGATTATCCATACCATCGCCCTCGTGACGGGCAGCCAGATAACAACGGTAAAGATTATAATGTTGTGGTTTAAACGTGGGAAGCGCGGCTGAAACCGTTAAATCCTGATTTTTTTGCCACACGCGCCGTTGACTACGACGGGAGGTAAACTGTCGTACCGGGAGACGCACCGCCATACACGCCTGACATCCAATACACTTCGGACGATAAATACGTTCACCGCTACGCCTAAAACCCTGTTGGGATAACTCATCATATAATAAGGGATTTTTATTAGGAACAGAAGGCTCTACAAATACCGTCGTCGCCAACCGGTTTGGCAAATAACCACATTCGTGGGGATAAGTCGTATAAAGTGCACAATTAGTACGGTTATCCATGGTTTTCTTATGCCTCTTCTGTGTCAAATTGCCAAGTACCCATCTGTCCCCGCACTTTACACAATTGGTCAAGCAAAGCGCTATATTGTTGACGCGGAATTTCTACCGCCCCCAAACTTTGCAAATGGTTAGTCTGCACTTGACAATCAATCAATTTATGCCTCTTCTGTGTCAAATTGCCAAGTACCCATCTGTCCCCGCACTTTACACAATTGGTCAAGCAAAGCGCGATATTGTTGACGCGGAATTTCTACCGCCCCCAAACTTTGCAAATGGTTAGTCTGCACTTGACAATCAATCAATTCATACCCCCAGCGTTGCAATTGCCAAACAAAGTGTGCAAACGCAACTTTAGAGGCATCCGTCTCATGGCTAAACATGGATTCGCCAAAAAAGACTTTGCCCAATGCGATCCCATAGAGCCCCCCCACCAAACGCCCTTCGTGCCAAGATTCGACAGAATGTGCAAAACCATAATCATGCAATTTGCAATAAGCCTTTTGCATTTCACCGGTAATCCAAGTGCCACACTGATTGTGACGGGTACCCGCACAGGCCTTAATCACTTCTGGAAAAGTGTGATCCATCGTTACCGTGAATTTACCTTGACGAATTGTTTTACGCAAGCTTCGTGACACTTTTAAACATTCAGGAAATAACACCAGTCGTTGAGCGGGAGACCACCATAAAATCGGTTCATCATCGTTATACCATGGAAAAATCCCAAGGCGGTAAGCCACGATGATGCGGCCGGGGGTTAAGTCGCCACCGACAGCCAATAATCCATCGGGATGCGCCAAAGCATCTTCTAAAGGCGGAAAATCGTAAGGGCTCGCGTTGCGAGGAATCCAATAGGGACGACGCATATTCAATTATCAGTTATTAGTTATCAATTCCACGCAATCGAAATCTAATTAGGTAACTCCCAAAAATTAAAATACCACCAATGGGACAACCACAAAGTACCACCAATGGGGCAACCACAAGGGATTGCCCCTTTGATCCGAATCTTGTAGGGGCAATCCTTTATGGTTGTCCTTGGTATATTATTATTTGGGAGTTGCCTTATCAGTTATCAACCAATTTGCCCAGCCGCTGTGTTGAGAAACCTCAACCCCTGATGCCTCGGCTTTGGTAAGCAAATAATGCTGCAAATCTTGTAATAATTCTGAATTCATTAATTCCGTATGGGTGGGGAATTGGTTGTGTAAAATATTGTAAATTAATTTAAGTTCTTCAATGGGATAATCTGTTAATGATTTCATGACTGGTGATTGGTAATTGGTAATTGAACAATTATCCGTCAAATGAATGTTTAAATTCATTCAAAATGGCTATAATTCTGTCTGTTATTTGTGTGAATATATCAATTTCCATCACACCTACAATTAACAAATATATACTTTAGGCATATACTTCATTCCCAATTCAAGGCAAAAATTTTTAGGGTTCGCGCAAAATAATGTTAAACTAGTTAAACTAGTTAAACTAAGCCTGTAAAGTTTCCAGTACAGACTCGTCTTCAAAACGGTACGTGAAACTTTCGCTTCATACCGCTCCTCTCTACATAGTGTGGTTTTACCAACTTTGCGTTCCAATACTTTT
>QNER01001050.1 GCA_003646175.1 Candidatus Parabeggiatoa sp. nov. 1 | reverse complement strand
GACAGATAGCATCCCTGAGAAGGGATGCTATCTGTGAAGCTATTTATAGCGTTTCCCGATTGCATGAAATACAAAAATAGGTAAAAATATATAAATTAAATTTTAAAGGTTTTAAAGCCCCAACGGGGCGAAATTAATATAGCCAGGGGCAACGCCCCTGGAACTTAATTAATTCAATTCCTATCGTGCGTACCATTAACCCCTAGCCCCTTTGTCACTTCTTCATAATGCACCAATTCCCAACCACAAAACACCAACATAACACCTATCAAATTCGCCCGGTTTTGAGCCACTCGTGGATCGGTGGCATATTGTTGCAGTTGAGTTGTGGCTTCATCAATCTTTTCCTGTTTTAAGGTGTCAGTGAACTCGCTGCGCTTGATATATTTAAGTTCAATCAAATAACCATAATTGATATCGTCATACTTAGGAAAAAACGGTTCTAGGTACAAATCCACAAACCCTTTTCCCATTTCTTCTTCTGTGCGCGTGGTGTAATAATCTGTCACATTCAGATACGCTAACAGGAAGGTTTGAATCACCTTTTCCCCCGTCAGATAATCTCGAATGGACGTTTGTTTTTCCACCTCTTGTGCTAAGAATTGAAACACCGGTTGCCATTCACCTTTATAGGCCATATTCCAAATCAAGTTAGCAAAACGCCATAAGTCAATATTAAAGACATCGACATCTTCATACCCTTCACGCAAATAACCGTACATCAATTGCTGCACAGTGCGATTGGGGATAATCAGTTCGTTTTTTCCCCCGTAGCTTAAAAAACCAAAGTAGTACAACAAAGAAATGAAATTTTCCGGCTTTCTTAACCGTTCGACTGGAAAACTGTTCACCACATTGGAACGAACGTGTTCCGTCTCGATAATTTCAGCTAAACGGCTAAAATTACCATTCAGTCGCTTATCAAGCATAACGAGATGCCGCAATTTGCCATAATCAACTTTGATATTTGGGTCAATCATCTCTTTAGGATACTTTCCTAATTCCAAAAAGTTCTTAACAAAGTACAGAACCATATTGGTGTTAAAGAGATTACTTGTCGCATCTTCTGAAAAACGGTAATTGTCATACCACACTTTCATCAGGTTGAGCGTTTCGTTCCAATCCGGTAACGCCATACCATTATCCCGATAATAGGTCAACATCTCAATGACATGCTGTTCAGTCAATCCCACCACTTCATTGAAGTTGGGATGTAGGCTGATATTGCGACCAATGTTAAAGCCACTGGTCACATCATCCATTGTCACCGGGGAAACCCCAGTAATAAACATGCGGCTAATGCCGCTATCCATTTGATCAACCGCCCCCTTTAGGATACTAAAGAAAAATCTAAAGAAGCCGGCCCCGTGCGTCAATTTATGATAGCTGGCTTGCCCCGCCGTGGTTAGAATGGTATTGGTGAAATTATCATACTCATCAATCAGGACGTACACTTTCAGTCCTTTGGCACCCACATAATTTAGGAGAAATTCAAGTTGTTGGTGAGCCTGATGATGACTTTCCATCATTTTGAAATACCTGTCATCAAGAAAGGCTTTATATTTATCACCGAAAAAGAAAAAACTATTTCTGGCATGACCGTTAAATGACTCCTCAACCTTATCAATCTCAGGAGAGACTTGGGAAAAGTTGAATTTCAGAATGAGATGAGCATTTTTTTCCGGTGTTGGATTAGCATGGATATATGTCCCTTTGAACAACTCATCAAACTCCTCCGCTCTAGCAATGTCATAATAACCTTCCAAAACGCTCAATAGCGAAGATTTACCGAATTTTCTGGGACGAATCAGAAACAGAAATTTACCCGCCGATTCCAATTGTGGAATGTAGTGGGTTTTATCCACATAATAAGCATTATCTTGCCGAATGGCTTTGTAACTGGATGTACCATAGGGTATTGTTTTCATCTGTTTTGAACCTCCTGATTCTTTGGGAATTGGGAATTGGGAACTGGAAAAACTATAAATCGCAAAATAGCGAAGGAACAACATCCCGAAACATCAAATCTTTGGTAGTGGGTGATGGAGTCCAAACTTTAGTTTGGGGGTGGCAAACTAAAGTTTGGACTCCTTAAATCTTTCGTTTAACAATGTCACATTTATTACTTACAAAACCTTCAAGGTTTGCTAAACGCTTTACGGTTTGGCGCGAAACTTTTCTGGGCAACTTATTAAAAAATGAATGACGGATTGAATAAATATGACGGATATCAGTTTACCGTCTATCGGCATGATCCGCAAGATGTTCATAGTTTAAGTCATAACGAAATTTTGGCTCTTCACGAGGACAATATAGATGTTCATATAATAAGTCAAAATTAACGGATACTATCCCTAAGAAGGGATAGCATCCGTTTCGTTATTTTTCTGAAAAACTATAGCGGCACGCTATGGATTGGTACGGGTGGCGGACTTAATCAATTTGATCGTCAACGGGAAACTTTTGTGCATTATTTTCATGATCCCAACAATCCTAAGAGTTTGAGTCACTTCGAGTTTTTGACGCGATTTTCTTTCATCAACGTAAAATCTTAAACCTCATAAAATCAAAGCTATGGTGTTTTTGACGCGATTACCCGGAAAATGGGAATGCGCCCTTAGCTATTATTGTGAGTTATATCCGGGCACAACAACGAAAACTCTTGGCAAAACAGCAAGAATTAGAACGTGAACAACAAGAATTAGAACGGCCTCAAAGTTATTTGTGAACAGTGTTCAGTCATCAAAACCAAAACCACTGACGGCCTCTCAGTTATCAGTGAACAGTGTTAAGTTATCAAAATCACTGACGGCCTCTCAGTTATTCGTGAACAGTGTTCAGTTATAAAACCAGAACCACTGACGGCCTCTCAGTTATCAGTGAACAGTGTTCATTTATCAGAACCAGAACCACTGATACCTGATACTGAGCAACGGACAATTGAACTTGAAGGCGAGTACACCATTTTGGTTGTTGACGATGAACCGGTGAATCAATAAGTACTTGTTAACCATCTGTCTTTACAACATTACCGGATTGTTGAAGCCACCTCGGGGCTAGAGGCACTGACACTTATACAAGAAGGTTTTAAACCGGATATGATGTTGCTGGATATCATGATGCCGAAAATGACCGGTTATGCTGTAACAAAAAAAAATCGTTAACAGTGGCAAGCCAATGAATTGCCTATTGTGTTACTCACCGCTAAAAATAAAGTCCAATATTTAGTAACCGGTTTAGAACTTGGTGCCAATGATTATTTAACGAAGCCGGTTTCCAAAGAAGATCTGCTTGCCCGTATCAAAACGCATATTCACATTCAGCAACTCAAAGCAGAAAACTTGCGTATGAGTGCTGAACTGTCAGTAGCGCGCCGCCTCCAAGAAAT
>QNER01001049.1 GCA_003646175.1 Candidatus Parabeggiatoa sp. nov. 1 | reverse complement strand
GTTTGATGGCTTGCAGCCATGATAAGTTCGGCCGCTTGACCCATATCTTCAGAAGATATAATGGCGGTTGCCGAGACTTTGACTGATTGAGCGGCTGAGCAAGAGAGTTTGGCATGATTAGGTTGCAGGCCGTAACGGTTGCGAATTTTCCCAGTAAAGCGGGTTGGGCTTTCCACAACATGGTTTGGTACCAGCGGGCCATCTGGTATCACGACAGCGGTATCGCCTTCAACAACAAAGTGTATGGGTTCACCACCATCAAAAGTGATTTGTTCTTCGCCTAAACGATAACCAACAGAGAATGTGTACTCACCGAAAATGTCGCTCGTCGTCTCTCCTTGAGCAAATTCGCTTAAATCGCCTTCATACAAAAACAGGGGCAACGTGTCAGACAAGTTTTCCGAGATAGCCGCCGGCACTAAATTGTCCAGGTTCCCATCCCAAGAAAGCCACTGTTCGCCATCATAGCTAAAAGCCATTTGACTTGTTTGAGTATGATGGGCTGCAACGATGAAAAATTCCGCCATTTGGCCGACTTGTTCAGATGGTACGATAACAGTGGCTGACAGTTCTAACCCTTCCGTTTCCGAATAGGACAGAGTGGCATGATTAGGTTGTTTGCCATCATCAGTGCGAATGTCTCCCACTATCGACAGGCGCGCCGATGCTATGCCGCTGCATTCCAACTCATAAGTCAGTTGCGATTGCCAAAGATCATTGCTGGTTAAGTTTAAAGTGGCGGTGCGCTTGCCAATCGCAGAAGGCTGACATTGCACGGTGACTGTGGCATTATCGCCGCCTTCCCTAATGGTGAGAGGGAAACTCGGTGTCACAATGCTAAAGTCACTGGCATTTGGGCCAGTAATAGCCATGTCATCCAATGTAACAGTCAAGTCATTATTGCCATTTTCTTGAATTTCAAGCGTTTTCGTGACTGCAACCCCGACGGGACTGTTACAAAAAACCAGTTGGCTACCAGGGGTTGGTATAGAATGATAGCCTGGTATTAAAGGCCGAGTCCCGATGCATTCCAAATCATAGCTGGGCGTGGGATTCGACGGATCGGTACTGATTAAGTTTAATTGCGCGGTGCGTTTCCCAATCTCCGACGGGTTACATTCCATCGTCACCGTTTTAGCGGCACTGTTATTAGGCAAAAAAAACGGAAATAGCGCGCTATCAATGTTAAAGTCATCCTGATGCGTACCGGTAATCGCCGGCGTTGCCAATGCCACTTCCAAAACGACTTTCCCGGTTTCTCGAATGTCAAAGGTTTGACTGACAGCGAAGCCCATAGACGCTTTGCCAAAATCTATTGTCTCCCCAGGTGTTGGCGTAGAAGCATAACCCGGCACAACAGCCCCTTTACCAATACATTTCAACAGATAGGTGGGAGTTGGATTTGATGGATCATTACTGACTAAGTTTAATTGTGCGTTGTGTTCATCAAGTGCCGACGGCCTACATCTAACCGTCACGGTTTGAGCGGTACCACCGTCTGTGATGGTGAATGGAAAAATCGACTTATCGACACTAAAATCATCAGCTTCAGTACCGGTGATGGGTGTTTCAGCTAAAGCCACGGTCAAATCCGCTTCCCCGGTTTCCTGAACTTCAAATGTTTTCGTCACCGTCTCCCCCACCGTTTGATTGCCAACCATCAGTGTTTTACCTGGCACTGGCGTAGAACCGTAACCGGCCGCTTTGCCCGTACAGGTTAAAAGGTAGCTGGGGTTCGGATGAACCGAGGTGGGATTATCCGACAAATCCAGACTCTTTAACTTTAAAGTGGCTTCGCGTAAGCCATCGGCAGAAGGTGTACATTCTACGGTTACCCTGATCTCAGCACCGCCTTCTGCAATTTCGATAGGAAAAATCGACTTATCGACGCTAAAATCTTTGGCATCAGGCCCACCAATGGCAGGTGCGTCTAATTTGACGACTAAGGTATCATTACCCACTTCTCGAATCTTAACCGTTTTTTGAGTTGTCGTGCCGACCACGCGATTGCCAAAGTTGATTGTGTCACCCGGCAACGGAGTAGAATCATATAGCGGCTCGACTGTCTCGTTGCCTGAACAACTCAGCGGATATTCTACGAGAGGCTGGGTAGGATCATCAGTCACGAATTGTAAAGTGCCCGTATATGGTTCAGTGTTGATAGGCGTGCAGCGTACCGTTATGGTTGTCGTCTTACTTGCCGCAAGCGTCACGGTCACAAAAGAAGGGGTGATGCTAAAAACACTTGCCCCGGTGAGCGTGGCTGAAGTCACAGTCAAATCTTGATTACCCCCATTGTTAATCGTCAAGGTTTTTTCAATAAACTCAGCGGGTTGGCTGGTGCCAAAGTCCAACGTCTTATTTGGAGAAATCGGCCTTGATTTAAAAAGGGGTGCCAAACCAGCGCATTGAAGGGGATAGGTGATTTGAGGATTTGACGGATCATTGGTTGTCAATCTTAATTGTGCCCGCCGTTGTCCCCCCTTCGTGGGATTACATTCCAGTTTTAAGGTGCGTTTTTTACCCTTGCCAATTGTGTTGGGAAAAGCAGATGGGCTTTTGATGTTAAAATCACTTCGGTGGCTGCCCGTCAGCGTAGCCGACTTTAAAATCAAGTCCGCTTGTCCCCCGGTTTCTTCAATCCGAAAGGATTTCGTCACAACAGTTCCCAATTCGCTCTCACCAAAGTCCAGTGTACTGTCGGTGGCAAGCGAAGAACTATAGCTTGCCCCCCAACCTGTGCAACTGAGCGGAAATTCCACCGTAGGCTGTGAGGTCACATTGGTGTTTAAGGTCAACGTTGCTATGCGTGTTCCGCTGGCAGACGGTGTGCAGGCGACTTCAAAGGTAGCAATTTCACCAACAGCTACCGTAATGGGAAAAGCGGTTGATTCCGGCGCAACCAAGCTAAAATCACTGGTTTGTGCACCGCTGATATCGGCGGAATAGATAATCAATGCATCAATACCACTGCTTTCTTGAATTTCAAAGCGATACAGTGCTGGAACACCTACAGCACTCTCGCCAAATTCAAGCGTGGTATTTGGTGCTGGTGAAGAACTAAAACCGGCAGCTGAGTCGATTTGGTAGCTTAAACACCACTGATTTAGCGTGCCTTCATCCACATTGTAACTGTGATTATCACTAACCGTCAGCGTCCAGTTACCGCCAACGTCTTCGCTATCAAAATCACTGAGCGAGCGAGACGGTTGGTACGAATTGGTATTATTGTACGCCGGCTCAAAGGAGCTACAATCATTCTCAGTGCTGTAACTCCCTTCATCATCAATCGTCAAATTGACGATATTATGGCCGGTACAACCGATGCGAGCTTCTGGGATACCGGGCTGCTCAATGAGCATCACATCAGTACCGGTATCGTCATGCGT
>QNER01001048.1 GCA_003646175.1 Candidatus Parabeggiatoa sp. nov. 1 | reverse complement strand
TGGTCACCTTTTGTGAACGATTGTCCGAAAAGACGGGCAACGATTATCGCTTACCCAGTGAGGCCCAATGGGAATATGCGTGTCGCGCCGGCACCAGTACCCCGTTTTATTTTGGCGACACAATTACCACCGATTTGGCTAATTATGATGGTGATTATAGCTACGCCTCTGGGCCAAAAGGCGTTTATCGTGAACAAACTACTGATGTCGGTAGTTTTCCGCCGAATGCCTTTGGCTTGTACGATATGCACGGCAATGTGTGGGAATGGTGTGCTGATCCTTGGCATGACAGTTATCAAGGTGCGCCTACGGACGGTAGTGTTTGGGAAGCTGGTGGTGATAGCAGCCTTCGTGCGCTCCGCGGTGGTGCGTGGTTCAGCAGGCCGGGGTACGTGCGGACTGCGTACCGTTACAGGGGCTCGCATGACGACCGCAACTACAACGTGGGGCTTCGCCTCGCCAGGCTCTTCTAACCCTTGGGTTTTGGGGTTTTTACCTTTGGGTTTAGGTTTTTGTTTTTTTTGATTTTTTTTGTTTTTTTGGGGGTCTGGGGGGCTTCCCCCCAGATCGATTTTTTTTTGGCCTTTCCCATATTTTTGTTATGTGTATTAAAGGGGAAAGGGGGATTGAGTTAACGGACTGGCGGAGTTGACGGATTGATTGTTGGCTGAGTACAGCGAATTGGCGGATGAGTACAGCGAATTGGCGGATGAGTACAGCGAATTGGCGAAATAAACGAATTGATAACAAGTATTTTTGCCATGTTTTAGTGATACTATCGCCCAAAAAGCGATAGCATCACGACTGGTTCACTTATGTCAATCTGTTGGTTAAAAATTCGTTGATTTCGTCAATTCGCTGTACTTATATCGCTGTACTTATCTGCTTGAAAGAAGTACAACTTCTTTCTGAAATAAACGAATTGATAACAAGTATTTTTGCCATGTTTTAGTGATACTATCGCCCAAAAAGCGATAGCATCACGACTGGTTCACTTATGTTAGCAAGTATTTTTGCCATGTTTTAGTGATACTATCGCCAAAAAAGCGATAGCATCACGACTGGTTCACTTATGTCAATCTGTTGGTTAAAAATCCGTCAAATCCGTCAATCCGTTGTACTTATACTTATACTTAGGGGCCGGCAACCAAAAGACGTTGCCCACCCTACGAACTACACGGATTGTATATAATAACGGATTTTAAACCAACATAACTACAAGGATTGTTTATAAGAAAGGATTTTTTAAACACCATAACGACAAGGATTGTTTATAAGAAAGGATTTTTTAAACATCATAACGACAAGGATTGTATATAATAAAGGATTTAATAAAGGATTTTAAACACTAATAAATATAATATTTAAATGGTTACCAGCAAAATTGGCCTGATATCGACAAGTTAAATTAATTAATTAATTAAATTATTTTTTTAAATCCTTTATTATATACAATCCTTGTAGTTCAATTCTTATATACAATCCCTGTAGTTATTAATGACTGAATAAACCAGAGGTACCCAATGTCACAAACAGAATCCCTTAATCTACTTATTGTCGATGACAATAGAAATAACCTATTGAGCTTGCAAGGCATCATCAACGAATATATTGGTGATGTGCATGTTTTTGAAGCGGACTCTGGCATCACCGCGTTAAACATACTGATGAAAAAACCAGTGGACTTGATTATCCTTGATGTACAAATGCCAGAAATGGACGGTTTTGAAACCGCCGAAGTCATTCGTTCGCGGCGCAAAACGCGACATATCCCCATTGTATTTCTCACCGCTGCCTATAAATCAGAAGAGTTTAAGAAAAAAGGTTATGCCCTCGGGGCCGCTGACTATCTCACCAAACCAATTGATACCCCTCAATTAATCAGCAAAATTAAAACCTATTTACGCTTTATCCATCAAGAACGTCAGCATCATTACGTTGAACTCGGATTAGAACGTAAAGTTCAAGATCGCACCATCGAACTGTTAGAAACCAATAAACACCTCCAACAAGAGATTATCGAGCGCAAGCAGATGGAAGAAAAGTTGAGGTGGGCTAAAGAAGCCGCTGAAACTGCCAGTTTGGCAAAAACCCAATTTCTTGCCAACATGAGCCATGAACTGCGTACCCCACTCAACGTGATTATTGGCTATAGCGAAATGCTTGAAGAAGAAGCTATCGACTTAGGTTATGACGACTTTACCCCCGATTTGGACAAAATTTGTGTGGCTGCCAAACAATTACTGGGCTTAATCAGCGATGTACTGGATCTCACCAAAATCGAAGCCGGAAAAATGACGCTTCATTGCGAAACCTTCGAGTTAGCAACTGTGATTCAGGAGATGACAAGCTGCGTACCGCCGCTGATGGAAAAACAACAAAATACCTTTCAACTTCATTTAGAGGAAGGGCTAGGAGAAATGTACGCTGATGTCACAAAACTCCGCCAGATTTTATTAAATCTACTAAGTAACGCCGCGAAATTTACTGAAAACGGTATCATTACATTAAAAGTAACTCGCACAAGCAAGAATGATAACAAATGGTTTAATTTTAGCGTCACAGATGCCGGCATCGGTATGACAGCCGAACAAATCAGTAATTTATTTCAACTATTTACCCAAGTTGACTCTTCGTATACTCGTAAATACGGCGGAACCGGACTCGGTTTAGCGATTACCAAACAATTCACAGAAATGATGGGCGGTACCATTGTCGTCGAAAGCGAATTGGGACCGGGTTCTACTTTTACAGTGCAATTACCAGCTTGCATAGCTAACTGTAGCGACGAGACATAGAACACCAAGCTCAATTCAGATTAAAGAAAGGTTAAAATACCATGTTAATTCGCTATGCCTCTAAAATGTCTGCCGAAAAGGTGGACATCCACACCGCTCAAATATTAGACTCCATCTCGGAGACGTATCTGCGCGAATGTGTCGATAAAATTGCTATACCACGTCATTACCATGCCCAACCACAAAATAACCAAAAGATTGCCCGCTGGATTACTCAACAATTACAATCCTACGGTTATCAAACCCAATATCAGGGCGAATTTGCTAATATCCTGACGCAGCTGCCACCCAATCATTCGCAAACACCGTGCATTTTAGTCGGTGCCCATTATGACAGCGTTCCCGAAACCCCAGGGGCAGATGACAATGGCAGTGCAGTCGCAGCTTTATTGGCTTGTGCCAAAGCTATCGCTGAATATGCACCTCAAACCCCCGTCTGTTTTGTTGCCTTTAACCGAGAAGAAGATAACTTGATGGGGAGCAAAGATTTTGTGACAACTTATCTGCCTAAACACAAACTCAATATTGCTCATGTCCACATTTTAGAAATGGTGGGCTATTGCCAACATGCTCCCAATTCTCAGAAAGTGCCA
>QNER01001047.1 GCA_003646175.1 Candidatus Parabeggiatoa sp. nov. 1 | reverse complement strand
TCATCAACCCCAATTCTGATTTCAACCAGGCTTTTATTTAGACAATCGTCACGATAATCTGGCACCTTGTCATTATCGCTATCTATTGGACAACCAATCTTACAACCAATCTGCTCCCATTGTTGATAAACCCCTTTGCTGGTTTCAAGTGGGCCGTTCTTTGGGCAGTTGTCGCGACGATAAACTCCTTTGCTGATTTTAAGTGGGCTGTCATTTTCGCAGTCGTCGCGATAATCTGGCACACCGTCTTCATCCTTATCAACTAAACAACCTCTTGAAGTACCCTTTTGATACACGTACTTGTACTTGTCTTCGTCTTTAATCTCAGAAATTTTAATTTTATCTTTTCTGTTATCACAAGCATCTATGTCATTAGGAATACCGTCGTTATCCCAGTCAATATTACCACAAACCTGCTGAGCTGAAATCAACTCTTTAAAATCAATATCTTCATACTCAAATTGGCCATTACGAAACAGCTTTAAATGAAATTTTCGAGGCATAACATCGCCATCGCTTTTAAACACGTAGTTACCTGTTACAGCCTGACAAGGTGGCATATACCGCAGTGTCTCTGCAATCTTAAATGATTGGGTTGACTTGGCTTTTTTTATACCATGGACCAATAGTTTGATGCTATCATATCCCAATGCTGCGTAGTGATCAGCTTTCGCATGAGGATCATGCTCATACTGTTTTTTAAAATTTTTAATAAATGTTCGTGAAATAGGCGCATATGTATTGAACACAGTTGGTACAACAGACTTTTTTGGGAGTTTTTCAGAATTTTCCCATTCTTTGACGACTTCCCAAAACTTCAAATTGTCTAACCCTTCAGCCCCAATAAAAGGCACATATAAACGCATATCACGACTTTCTTGATATATCTTGGCGGCCATGTCAGCACCGGTTGCGATAAAAATGGCATCAAACCCACCATTCTTTTTAGCCTGTTTTAACTCAACCATCAGTTCACTGAAATCCTTTTTATTTGAAAAAAATGAACGACGGAAGACAATTTGGGTTTGAAGTTCTTTTTCGGTGTTGTCCTGTTTAACAAAACAAGGAGGCAAGACCATTTTTGTTTGAGGTTCTGTTTCGGTGTTGTCCTTTTTAACAAAACTGGAAACAAACGAGTCTGCCAACTGTTCACCAGAGCTACTTTTACTGTGTAGGACAACTATTTTTTTGTAGCATTTTTGAAGGCAATAGTTTGCTAACTGTTTTGCTATTTCGTCATTATTAGGGGTCATCCGAAAAACATTGTTAAAATTGTGATCGGTTAAATTGAGATTTGTTGAGGTAGGTGCGAGAAAAACAATACCATGAAATTTATAAACAATGGAGGCTGGAACTGCTTGGGAAGAAAAACGATGCCCCGTCACTGCGACCACGCTGGGGTTAGCGGCAAATGACCTAGCAACTTCAACTGTGATGTCTTGTTTTTGTCTCAGTGTGAGCTTGTCTGAAATCTTCCCTTCTCCTTCTTTTATCAGAAGTTCAAGGGTTCTGCCGAGTACCCCCCCATCATCATTGATTTCTTTTTCTGCCAATTTAGCCCCTTTAACAAAACTCGCGTCCTTATCTGCCCATGCGACACCAATGACTATCGTATCCTGATTTTCCTTGGTCGTGTTTATCCATTCGGCTTTACAATCACTTTTCTTAGCAGTGTTTTCCTTGGACGCTTTACAATCACTTTCCTTGGCGGTGTCTTTCCTTTCGGTTTTAGAATCATCGTATGACTTGCTGCATGCACAAATGAGCAAGACCGTCATTATACATATAAATTTTATTATTTTATCTGTTATCATTTGTTGACACCACTATTTGCGAGAAAGCGAATTTTGAATAGGATTAAACTCGATGAGCAAGTTTTAGGTAGAATTTGGAGCCACAAAGCGGAGCCTTGCGGAGTTTTGTCACATTAAGCGATTATTTTTCAGGTGATTTAAAAAATGATTATAAATCAGTCTGTTAAAAAAAACTTGTTCATCGAGTTAAATAGATTAATATCGCATGTAATAATAATTTTTGCCGGAGCCCAAGATTTATTTTGGTTTTCCCAAACTAAAGTTTGGACTCCTTTTTATGGAACGCTGTGTTGTTATAATTGGATATGTTGCAGCGGTTTA
Organism: Candidatus Parabeggiatoa sp. nov. 1; assembly: GCA_003646175.1. Classification (GTDB taxonomy): domain Bacteria; phylum Pseudomonadota; class Gammaproteobacteria; order Beggiatoales; family Beggiatoaceae; genus Parabeggiatoa. Next base: position 1,256 of record QNER01001047.1, on the reverse strand, counting down.
ACAATAGCAAGCATCAGGAAATATTCAGTTATTTGGCACCGGCGGTGGCTCATTATATTCAAAGGGAACATTTCCGATAATAGGTAATCCGTTTTTGCCAGCACCAATGACAATGACTTTAGCATTTTCAGATTCTGACAATTGGACAGTGGCTTGGACACCATGCCACTTGAGCATTTTTTCATCAAGGGTTTCTTTGATAATTTTTTGATAGTCTCTAATACCAGCTGCTTCAACGCGCAGTTTGTTCGCGATACCCGTTGCCTCAATCCGCCGTCGTTCCGCTTCCTGTCTCTCTCTTTCCAGTATAAAATAATAAGTCTTAGAACGTTGTTCTTCTACTAATTTGTCCTCAATCGCTTGTTTGATGGGTTCAGGTAAGACGACACTTTGAATAACAATGCTATGCATCTTCACATATTTTTGCCCCAGTTCGTTTAACGCATTCACAATAATTTTCGATAGAACACCTTCTTTGTTAACATAAATCTCTTCAGGATTATAATGGCCAATATCCTTACGCAAAACCGAATCTATGTCGGGAACAATAATGGTATTGATATAATCAGGCCCCACTTGTTGGTGGAGAACACCCAAGGTCTCGTATTCGGGTTGAAAACGAATAGCTAATTGTAGCTGAATAGGCAAACCCCGATTGGTTAACACTTCTAATTTATGCAACACGGTTTGAATTCTGACATTATAAATATACATGGTATCCCAAGGTGCTATGACGCGAATACCCTCGGCATACACACGATCAGTCTCTGTTCCACCAAAGAAACGCCAGTATAAAACACCGGCTTCACCCGAATTAATGCTGATGACAATACGTGGCCAAAAGAAAAAAAGTGCCCAAAAGAAGACAAGCATAATAATAATTATGTATGGTATTTTCCGTTTTAGCCATGCTCTAAATTTTTTTCTCATATCATTCGATGATCAAGTCTTTTAATTTGATTTTCCCGTTAACAATAGTGTATGAGAATAAATGGTCAGAATAATGAACTAAACACCAGCGATTTTGGCTTTATAAAATAAAAACGGGGGTTTCAGTTTTCTTTCGCTCGACTCACAAGTTTTTCCACCTCGAATCTATAACTACAAAGATTATTTATAAAAAAGGATAAGTGAGTGACATCATCGAGAACATGAACACCACCATAAATCAAAACAATGCCAAACATCAAACCGTCGCTTTTCAAATCGTTTCAGGTGATCTTAATTAAATTACATAACGAACTTTCGAGGTGACT
>QNER01001046.1 GCA_003646175.1 Candidatus Parabeggiatoa sp. nov. 1 | reverse complement strand
ACTATCGTTTTTCAGAAAAATAATGTAACCAAACGGATGCTATCCCTTCTTAGGGATAGTATCCGTTAACTTTGACTTGTGAAATTTTTTATTGCCCACCGCTGATGGTGTGACATATTTTGGTGGGCAACAAAAAGACGTTGGGTGGCTACGAACTACGAACTATACCTTTTATGCAACATGGAAACTAACATCACAATCGGCGGCATTGCCGTATTACCGGTGAGCCCTATAGACGTTCATAAAATAAGGGAAAAACCTTCAAGGTTTCCAAAACCTTGAAGGTTTCTAACTGAAATTATTTATCTAAAAAAGTATACTAACGCGAGGCTCAACTTTTTTTTAAATGATTGAATTTTCAGCATTAATTTTTGTTGGAGACGCGCTGCGATATCCACCCTACTATAAAAATCAATGGGTTAGAAATTAAATTTGAGCATCGCGTATACTCGTATGGAAACTAACATCACAATCGGCGGCATTGCCGTATCACCGGTAAACCCTAGAGCTTAAAAAAAAACCTTTTAAAATTCAAATAATTACAAACAATAAATCTTGTATAAAACGTATATGACTTTTTTGTTGACCATTGCACTATTTATAGCAAAACGGTTTTTCGGTTATAGCCCATTTTTTGGGGAGGGCAGTTATAATGCACGTTGCTGATTTGGGAAAACAGTTGGGCTGATGCCATTATTTTAAAGCCTTAAAAAATTCAAAAACGCCAAACACGATTTAGCACAAATCATTTAAGCAAGCATTTATTTTAGAATGTAGGGTGGGCAAGTTTTTTTTTGCCCACCTTTATTAAAGCCTGTGAACAAGAATTTCGGGGCGATTTTAAAAAAAAGTACCAAAGGGGCTGAGCACTGGGGTGTTAAATTTGAACTGATTTTGCTCCTCATTTTGAACGACGTTTTTATGTCTGAATCAGGATTGACAAGATTAAAGGATTTTCAGGATAAATTGTCATGGTCAAGATGATGTTGAACGTCAAAAAAATCCGATTTTTGGCAAAAATCGGATTTTTCACCATCAACCAAAAAACGCTCAATCAATCATTGATTGATTTGAGCTAGGATTTTTGTTAATGCGAATTAAGAGTTAAAACTTCCGCTTCTAATAAAAACAATACGTTAAAAAATCAATGGGTAGATACGCGCCATAAGGTTAATTTTAATCACGTTATTTTTCAATGACTTGTTCAACCCTTAATTCGCATTGTTAGATGCAATTAGAAATCCGATTTTTGGGAAAAATCGGATTTTTTGTCATATTAAGAATTTTAGGGTTTTATCCTGAAAATCCTTAAATGCTGAAAATCCTGATTTCGAGGTTAACGTTTTTGCATTGCTCCAACTTTAACCTCGAAAAGACAATAAAAGGGTGAAAATTTTTGACGAAAATCGCATCAAATTTAACACCCCAGCTGAGCGCCTGCCACAAAGCACAGGCTATGTTTTAAAAATAGGGGTAAAATCTTGAAAACTCTGGAGAACTTTTTGGCATCCAATATTTTCAATGACTTACAAAAACATGCCCAACAAAAAATCAATGACTTACAGACTTTTTCGGCGTTTTCAGTAAAATCTCAAACCCAATAAAATCATTCACCATTCATCATTCACCATTCATCATTCATCATTCATCATTCACCATTCACATTAAGGATAACACTTTGAAAACAGAGAACAACATAACCATTGAGATAATGGATACCACGCTCAGAGATGGTGAGCAAATGCAAAATGTTTCTTATCCGCCAGAGGAAAAATTGAATATTTCCAAGATGTTACTGACGGAAGTTAAAGTGGATCGGTTAGAAGTAACCTCTGCACGAGTCTCGGAAGGCGAAAAACAATCCATGCTAAAAATGTTGGATTGGGCAAAAGAAGCCAATCTCGTTGATAGATTTGAGATTTTGAGTTTTGTTGATAAAAACAAATCGGTAGATTGGGCAAAATCGGTAGGCGTAAAACGAGTCAACTTGTTGACAAAAGGCTCGTGTAAACATTGTACGGCGCAGCTAAAAAAAACGCCGGCGCAACATGCCCAAGATATTCGAGAAACTATCCACTATGCAGCTGATAATGGGATTGAAGTGAATGTTTATTTGGAAGATTTTTCCAATGGCATCAAAACATCCCCCGATTATGTTTATAACTTAATTGATGTGTTATTAACACTGCCGGTTAAAAGAATTCTGTTGCCCGATACATTGGGCATTTTAAATCCGTTTGACACATACCATTATGTTTCCATGATCGTCAACAAATACCCCGAGGTGCATTTTGATTTTCACTCCCATAATGATTATGGGTTAGGGACAGCCAATGCGATGGCAGCTATCAAAGCTGGGGCGAAAGGCATTCATGTAACGGTTAATGGCATGGGAGAGCGTGCTGGGAATGCGCCGTTGGATGAAGTGGTGGTTAGCAGCAAGGATTTTTTGTCTGTCAACTTTAATGTTGACGAAAAAAAACTCCACAAGATTTCAACCTATGTTGAAATGTTTTCCGGGCAACGGATGGCTAATAATAAACCCATCTATGGCAAAAATGTGTTTACGCAAACGGCGGGCATTCATGCGGATGGCGATAAGAAGGGCAATTTATATAGTAGCCAATTGGTGCCAGAGCGTTTTGACAGAAAGCGAAAATACGCCCTTGGCAAACTGTCTGGAAAGGCTAACTTGGAAATGAGTTTAAAAGAACTCTCGATTGAACTGACTGAGGATGAGAAAAACATTCTTTTGCAAAAAATTGTTGAATTGGGTGACAAAAAAGAAGTCGTTACGACGGAAGATTTACCTTATCTCATCAGCGATATTTTTGAGACACCCCAAGATATCCCGTTTAAATTATTACACTGTTCAATCAATTCGACTTACGAATTGAAATCGGTGGCAGCGGTAAAATGTGCCTATCAAGGCAAAACGAGGGACGCTTATGCACACGGTGATGGTGGTTATGATGCGTTTATGAATGCGCTTGGCGAAATCTTGACGCAATTTCATCTACCAGTACCCCAATTATTAGATTATGTTGTTACCATTCCACCCGGTGGGAAAACCGACGCGCTAGTTCAAGCCGCGATTTCTTGGCAAGTTAAGCAGAAAAATGGTGAAAAACACACAATTACCACAAGGGGCGTTAATTCCGATCAGAATATGGCAGCGATTGAAGCAACTGTGAAAATGATTAATTTGGTTATTGCCTGAATGGGGAATGTAGAAACCTTTAAGGTTTTTGCAACGCTTTACGGTTTTGCCCTACACAGTTATAAACCTTCAAGGTTTTTGCAACGCTTTACGGTTTTGCCCTCACAGTTATAAACCTTCAAGGTTTTTGCAACGCTTTACGGTTTTGCCCTCACAGTTATAAACCTTCAAGGTTTT
>QNER01001045.1 GCA_003646175.1 Candidatus Parabeggiatoa sp. nov. 1 | reverse complement strand
CACCCTTTTGAATGGGCTTACGCTACGGATTGCCCCTACGATATCGATTGTTCTTGTAGGGGCAATCCTTTATGGTTGCCCCTGATTGAAGGTGGTACGGAAACTTTCGCTATCCTGCACTAGCTCCTTTTTTAAGGGGAATCAAACCACAATTAAATTTAGGGATGTGTAAGAATTGGGGAAGTTATTTTTCGCCGATCCTGAGTGCCATTACCGGTCTAAAGTCCTTCGCTGTGGACTTTAAGAAAATGGGGTTTTGGTTAATTATTACTATAAGGATAATAGGGATGTTTTTCGTATAGTTGCCCCGAAAAATTTCTTGCTGTAAATAATCTCGTGAAAGTCCAAAGCATAATGAAGTTGCGCTTTGAACGCTGGTATATCATCACGAAAAAATTTACAGCAAGAAAAATTTTGTTCCAAACCGCAAAGCGGGGGCCTTCCTTTTAAGGTTTTTACAGGGAAAAAAACTTTTCCAAAGGAGTTATAAGGGAAATTGTGGAATAACTTTTTGAAGTCGGCAGCTACACGCCATTTTTCAGGGCATTACGCCAACCAGCATCGATAAAAAAGGTGAACTCGATGATCAAGTTTTTGATGGTTAGCCCAAAATATCGCCTAGGGATAAATCCCTAGTACACTGTCAATTTGGTTTTGTCGGGTTGATAGTTCGCTAACCATAAGAATATTATTAAATAAAGAAAAATCTCACCCGACAAAAGTTTCTTGACAATGTACTAGGCTAAAAGCGGGGGTATGCTTTCGCCGTCTAAACCCCCAGCATGGGTTTTCAAAGTGCCCTGTGACAATCCCCCGCTTTTAGCAGTCTTCGGTTGAGCCAATGGCGTTCGTTCAAAACTTGATCATCGAGTGAATAAACTTAACAAACTCAAAGTGTCACATAAAATATGTGAAGTGTCAAGAACAGACTTGTCCCTAAATAATTATATTTTGTATTTCATAGACTTATATAGACATAAACCATTAAAACCAATTAAAAATAAATGGGTTATTACAATAACACTCCAATTTGATAATTAATAATTTATCATATATAAGAATAAAAAAATAACGCCATTTTTAAGCCAATATTGGAAAAGAGCGATTTGTTGTTGTTAAGGCAATAGTATTCATTACAGCCTTTGATATGTTGTCCATATTTTTTTAAAAATTGTAACAATATTATTTTTGAATAATTTTTCAAGTGGCTGGATTATGGGATTTAAAAATACTTTATTAATTATGTTATAAGTCATTATTAAGGGACAAGTCTAATGATTGAATGTTGATTTGAAATGTAATAAATAATAATATCTTCTAGGAGTATGTCGGACTTAACGGCTAACCTATTGTTTATACTGCAATTTCAATTTCGCACACATTTAGTAAATTACTTGTATATCAATAACTTAACACAACAAGCCCGACAGACTCCTAGGACTTTATTGAAAATAATCTAATACGAACTATTGGGTAGTGTCCCTTAGAGCCGGTTTTAAAAGTCAGCTTAACTCATTGTTTTATAAAGAAATATGAATTTCGTAAATGATTGATTCTAAAGCTTTTAAAACACGTTCTTAGCAAGGTAGTCCCTAGGTCGCTCTGCGGTTCTTAAAAATCAATGAGTTACAAAGAAAACCGCCCGTTAGTGTCCATTAACTGAACAGTGTTCAGAGTTGGCAGATGTGAGTTGCCTAGTATTTAAACAATAAAGTTATCATGGTTATAGAGCTATTTAAACTCACCTATATCTGTTTGTAAAGATTATTTTAATAATTTTTGATAAATCTATTCCCATGTAATCATCGCTTTAAGTCGTGAATATATTACTATAGCATAAAATGTTTTGCCCTGAAGTTGATACTGATACCTCTTTTGTTTTAGCAACCGAAAAAGAATCTGGACTCTAATTTATCTGGTTCACTATAACAAGATAAGTTATTTTACAGAAAAAACACATACATTTCTGGTTCATCAATGAAACTGAGAAACATTACCAAAACACGAATAAAATACCAAACAGCGAACAACAAAAATCAATTTTAGTTGGTCCAAGGCCTCGTAAAAGTCCGATATAAGTTATTGATTTAACCACGATAGAGGAGATTATTTTGAAAACGCTATTAAAAAACAGTCAGTTATAATTTAGGGTTTCCTGTATCGTCTCTTCTTTTCCAAAAAAATTAAAATAATCAAAAAGTGAGTCTCAATTTTGACGAAGCCCTGTAGTTGGTCAAATTGATGTTGAACATTATGCCGGGTAAGCGTTCATAATAAATGTTGACAGCAGGAATTCAAAAAGTGCCCTAGATTCCTGCCTGAAGCAGGCCCGCCCCATTGAGGCTGGAATAACGAGTGTTTAATAGACATTATCAGAAATATGGATATTTTGATATATTTTGATTTTTAATCAAATAAAAACAAGTACTTATGTATCAATACGCTTTGAACCGCCCTCCTCTGCTAAAACAAGCACAGAGAATAAATAGATGGTTTATTACCAATAAAGTCTGATATATTGTTGACCATTGCAAATAATCTGTAATGGTCAAGATGATGTTAAATTAAATATCAAAAAATCCGGATTTTTTCAAAAAATTGGGGAGTCCCTACTTTGCTCTGCGGGTATAAAAAATCGGTAAGTTACCAAAAATTGTCCGCCCGTTAGTACATTCTTCACCGTGTTCAGTATTCAATTGCTCTGGTTTTCTTGGGTCTTAAGTAATAAATATATTATGGTTATAGGGCGGTTTAAACTTACCAGCATCGGTTTTTATGGACTACCAAAAATAGGATTTATCATAGGCCTATTTAAATTGCCTAAATGCGTAAATGAAAGAAATCCGATTTCTTTAATCAAGACCTTTGCGTTATTCTGGAATACAGAATTAGGAATAAGAAAACTTAAAAATATTAAATAATAGCCCAATCAAAATTTCCTTTTCACGTTAAATCACAAAAAAGCGAGGCTTTTAAACAACTTATTGAAATATAATACAATCATTCGGTTAGCCCTATTCGCTAAGAGACAGAAGCTATTCGCCATTAGCGTATTGTTTAATGCAATCCGATTTTTTTTCAACTAATGAGGAGAGCGATGACGCTTTGTTTTTACCTAAATTGAGCGGTTTCATTATATTTTAATTGGCTTTCCTATTTTTTTTGGTCTCACCCAATGGGTGAACGCTTTCAATTTCAAAATCCAATTGGATATCTGGGTTACGCCATATCTTTATCGATGGAATCGCTCAATTTAGGTTTTACTTTTTTTGACCATAGGACTTACGCATTTAAGGTGCGATAAAAATAGGTTATACAAAATTGAGGATGATGTCAGTCTGCTTCAAGCCCGAAATCGATGTAAACAGATAGTTGCTTTTTCGTGGTAGGTTCACTCT
>QNER01001044.1 GCA_003646175.1 Candidatus Parabeggiatoa sp. nov. 1 | reverse complement strand
TTTCTGACTTGTTGTAAAGCAAACGTTTTTTCTAGTTTGAGTAAGGTGCATTCTTGAAAAGTGAGCATTTGACTGTTCTCCGATCATAACTACAAGGATTGTATATAATAAGGGATTAAATCGACAAAATACCAGGCATTTTTATCCTTTCTTATAAACAATCCTTGTAGTTATCTTATTATAAACAATCCTTGTAGTTATATTGACAATGTCACATTTCAATCAAAACCAAGTTTTTTGGTACAAGGTACGCCTTGTACTCCTGAAAATGAGCACCGTTTTTTGGTACAAGGTACGCCTTGTACTCCTGATAAGGAGCGTTGTTTTTGTACAAGGTACGCCTTGTACTCCTGAAAAGGAGCACCTGCTAATGTGACATTGTCAAGTTACAATCCTTTATTATAAACAATCCTTGTCGTTATCTTATTATAAACAATCCTTGTCGTTATAATAAAGGACAAGTTCTAGGGCCAAACCTTCAAGGTTTCCAAAACCTTGAAGGTTTCTACTGACAGGAGTGCAAGGCGAACCTTGCACGATTAAGCAGCCCGTGTCACTCGCACAATTTCTTCAGGTGTCGTAATCCCCTTATAAAGTTTTTCCAGCGCATCTTGCCGTAACGTCCGCATACCTTCTTTAATGGCTTGCTTGCGGATCAGGTTCGCATCTCCGCCACCCCCAATAACATGGCGAATATCATCAGAAACCAGGAGTAATTCATACAAGCCCAAACGTCCCCGATAACCGGTATTAGCACAACGATCACAGCCTATACCACGCACAAGTTCTGGAAACAGCGTCAAATCAATGCCTAACAACTCTGCCTCATCTTCAGTCATCTGCTCTTGCGCGCGACAATAGCTACACACTTGGCGAACTAAACGTTGTGCCATCACCGCGATGACACTTGAACTAATCAGATAACTGTCGATGCCCATATCTTGTAAACGGGTGATCGCACCGGCCGCATCGTTAGTGTGCAACGTGGAAAAAACCAAGTGCCCCGTTAAAGCCGATTCAATCGCAATCTCAGCCGTTTCGCGATCACGAATTTCCCCGACCAAGATAATGTCAGGATCTTGTCGCACAATAGAACGTAACCCGGCCGCGAAATCTAAACCGATTTTGGCATTCACATGGATTTGAGTGATACCCTCCAACTGATACTCCACCGGATCTTCAACCGTGATAGTTTTTTGTGCGCCGGTGTTAATTTTTTCTAGCGTCGCATACAACGTCGTGGTTTTGCCGCTGCCAGTGGGGCCGGTGACTAGCACGATGCCGTGCGGCTGTTGAACAATTTTTGAAAACGGTTTGAGAATATCAGACGGCATACCGAGTCGTTCTAAATCCACCTGCACATCGCCACGATCCAAAATACGCAATACGATGGATTCACCATGCACCCCAGGCAAAGTAGACACACGCATGTCCAAAGAACGCTCCCCCATCTGATACTGAATGCGCCCATCCTGGGGCAAACGCTTCTCGCCAATATCCAAACGGGCCATCAATTTAACGCGAGAAGACACCGCCGCAATCACCGAGACTGGCAAATGTTCAAGACTAACCATCACGCCGTCAACCCGACAACGCACCTTTAAATATTTTTCCTCTGGCTCAAAGTGAATATCGCTGGCACTTAAATCTAAAGCCCGCTCCATCAAATGATTAACCATCCGAATAATAGGCGCATCAGACGCTAAATCCTTAAGATATTCATTATCTAATTGCTCAATACCGCCACTTTCGCCCGCCCCCTCTAATTCTGGTGCGAGTTTGGCACGCCAATGTTTTACCAAGCGAGCGACATGATCTTCTGGTGCCCGTTCAAAGCGGATGTTTGGACCCAACGTAAAACGGATTTTGGCCCGAACCTCAATATCAGGTAGCGCGGAGAACATTAAACGAGGATCACTCGGAAACTGTTCAACAGGCGCAATATTCTTTTTTGACAACAATTGGGTAAACAAAGGTAAATTGAGATCGTTCATAATTCAGCAGATTGTTCATTAAAAATGGAGAATTTATTTTGTAGGGTGGGTAACGTCTTTTGGTTGCCCACCTTAAGCTTAAATTTAAATGGTGGGCAAGAAAAAACCCTTACCCACCCTACATTATTCTTCATTGAGTGGTTGCGAAGGCACACGACTAAAACCGGTAATTTTAATCGTGCCACTTAATTTCTTTCTGTGACTGCGTAGATTTAACATAACGACCGCCAGATTTTCTTTAGCGTTATTCAACGCTTTTAAAAATGCTATCAGTGTTTTTGAGTTGGCTTCAAACTGCATCGTTTGAATCACTAACACCCATTTGTCCGTATTAAAAGAACTATCAGGCGGATCCAATGATTTAAATGTGATATCGGCATTCTGGGCAAGTTGTCTCACCAAGCCTTGCATCTTGGCACCTACCAAATCACGGTTATTACCCGGTAATAAGCCAGCCTCGATTTTTTCATGTTCCTGCTTCGCCCGTTGATTCTCGGCTTCCCAATATTCGGCCCGTTCACCCAGTTTCCCGTAACGTTCAAACTCTTGGTGCAATTTTTCAATGGATTGCCGATAATTTTGGTAAAAATTGTACGCCATCGGGCCGAGCTCAAACGGCAATATGTAGCTGATAAACATAAGCAGCGCGAAGCTTAATAGTCGTTTTTCTTTAGTAGTCACTTGATTAGATATTAATAAACTCAGTAGTTAAGTGTATTTATGAAACTATTTAAACAGTTACAGTTCAAAAAAGTTCATCTGGAACAAACGATAATCCGACATTGTCAAACTAATTATATTATAGCTTACTTAAACCGGATTTGAGTTTTTTTGCCAGAGCTAAGTACAACGAATTTTGGTCATAAACGAATAAACCTAATAAATTCAATTAATTATTCGTTGAGTTTAAGAGAAAAAATTTGGTAGTTAGTTTTCAATGACTTATTTTATTTGTCATATTCTATTCGCAAATTAGCAAAGATATTGCTGTGATAAAAAATCCCATTTTTTTCAAATCTTTGACGTTTACAACACTAAACACAAAAGGAGTCAACTAATATTACCATCGCTTGCTCTTAGAAAAATTTGGTGATAATCCGGTAAAGTACCTTCGTTAATAAATTTTAAGGTATTTTGAGATAATCATGTAGGGTGGGCAACGGTTTTTTGTTGCCCACCAAAACACGGCTTGTACGAAAAACGGCCGAAGATGGGAATTCGTTTCAGGAGTACAAGGCGAACCTTGTACGATTAGGCCGCGTGGTGATTGTATCAGGAATCTAAGTAAGGAATCATAAATTTTCGGGTATTTTGTAGGGTGGGCAAACGTCTTTTGGTTTGCCCACCTTTTTCCTTTGCCCACCCTACATGATTTTTTTAAAATACCTCAAAATTTATGCTTCA
>QNER01001043.1 GCA_003646175.1 Candidatus Parabeggiatoa sp. nov. 1 | reverse complement strand
TTTTTCTGAGGAGGTTTATCATCACTGCCATTAGATTGAACGCGGTTATAAATAAAACTTTCAGTGATGATCGAGCCGCAACCAAGTTTTAGTTTTAGCTTTGGAGACATTATGATTGAAAAACCCCCTTATCCACATGTAGGCGAAATCGTGCATTTTATTGTCCATGCCTTTGGTTTATTTGGCAGGGGCGATGATTTGAGAAAACGTTTGAGCCGTTTTGCCAAAGAAAAAGATTTTAACATCGCAAAGGCAAACACACTCATAGAGGATGCTTTGTTGAAACCGCTACGAAAAATTGACTCTGCCCTTGCTACTAATATACAGGCATGGCTCACCAAACTGTTGGATGATTATAAAACCATTATTTTGATGGTGCCAACAAATATGGCTGATCGTACCACCATTATAAAGATTTTGGTTGATGAACTGTTTGTGCCAAGTACTCTCGCTTTTGTGAAAAAATTACCTGATTCAGCATTGATTGAAAAATGGTTTGAAACTGGTGACACAATTGCCGTTAAAGAAGTTTTGTCTTGGTGGATGCAAACGAATGGAGTGTCTGAAAAAGAGCTCATTGATACTCTATGCCGCGACTATGAGAATGATGATGAGTCTATTCGTCGATTGTTGCAGCATTGGAAACAGGGCAATGTGCTACCTGAGATCAGTTCTCTGCTCAAATTCAAGCACCTAAATGGCTTGGTTAGCTGGCTACTTTTAGCAAGAGCATGGCAACACACTACCCAAGTTTTTGCAAAAACATTTGGAGATAAAGAGTTATTTATTAGACTTGTCCATAACCTTTATCAAAAAAAGCGTGAAGGTTTTGATCCTGATTGTGTGCGAGTCAGAGTGGAACCTTTAGACAAGCATTTTTTAAATAATTGCTTGGCTCCAGTTTTCGAGATTTCTCTTGATGAAGAGAAAACCGTTGGCGATGAAATACGAGCACAAGCCGCACTCAAAAATTTTGAGCAAAATGAACTTTCTCCCTATTTTCGCTATTTTTCTGAAGAAGGTTGGGGAAATTATTATGCCTTGTGTGCTGATTATGAACAAGCACTCAAGCATTACCAAAAGGCTTTTGAGCATGGCGCCTATAGAGCCGGAGAATTTTTGCTTGACATTTTGAGAAAGTTGTTAATGTTAGCCGTCTTTCTGGGCAAAGGCAAAAAAAACATGATCAAGCAATATTATCGGTGGGCTTCTGTCATGGGATTGTTTTCAGAAGATCACGATGATCCTCAGTTATGGGAAATCGAAAAATTTAGGATGGCGTTTTTTAAGCACTTTCCTCCGCATGGACTTTATCAGTGCGTGGATAAGCAGATAAAAGTGAACAAGGAGGAAACAATAGAACAAGAGAGCATTCGCAAGATGTGCTTTTCTGAGGATTGGAAAAAACGTCCTTTAGATTTACGATCCCCAAACCGCAAATTCAAGGATTGTGGACCAAGAGCACGCACGCAACTGATGATGTTTGCGATGGATGCTCAACAAAACGATAAGCTGAAACGCTTACTTGAACATGGCGCTGATCCTAAAATTCAGGCATCCGATGGTAGTACAGCATTAATGGCGGCTTTACAAAATAACAATCAAGAGGGGGCAAAATTACTCCTACAATATGAATTAGGCGAGAGCATCAATGCGATAACCAAAAGGCAAAACATCACTACCTTGCAAGTAGCGATTAATAATGCAGACTTGACTATTATCCGTCGTATTATCGAAAAAGGGGCTGATATTGAGCAAGGTTGCGATCATGGTCCTATGACACCACTTTATCACGCGCTTAGTCTGATTGGGGCGGGAAAAGAAACGCTAAAGACTACTATGATGAAGGCTTCACCAGATTTTTTAAGACGCGCCTCGCCAGAATTTTTTGCCTTGTTTGATGGATGTGTATTTGATGAAGATTTTGAAACATCAATTTCAAAACGGCTTGTTGAATCTATCGACGATATCGACGATGAAAAATTTGAAGATTTCATGAATTCTCAACAGCGAATCAATTTTAACTTTTCCCGTTTTTTAGGTGTCATTGATTTATTAATTGAAGCGGGTGCTGATGTTAATAAACGGCAAAGTGATGTCTCAGGGAAAGTTAATCATAGTTTTAGCAGTTTTACACCATTTTTGTTTAGTGCCGAAATGGGAAAGATTGAGGTTTTTCGTCGCCTGTATAAGGCTGGCGGAAATCTGACTGATTGCACAGATTTGGATTTCACAATTATCACGCTCGCTTTGCATCTACACAATTTTGAGTTAGTAACTTATATGTTAGAAAATTGCGATCAGGATAATCTCCGCTCAATAGTGAATATTCAAGATAAACGAGAAGGCAACACAGCCGTTCATTGGGCTTTAAGAGCTTTTTTTATAGAAATGAAATTAGATTCTATGCCTGAGTTTGGGCGGAAGTTTGAGCGGATATTGGAGAAATTATTAATTTTGGAGCCAGATTTACGTCTCAAGAATAAAGAAGGATTATCTGCGGCAGAAATGGCGGCTAGGTGTGGTATGTCGTCATTTGCGCTGGAATTATATCGTCGAGAGGTGACTAAAATATGAAAATTGTTCAACAACCTCAACAAGTAAAATTAGCAATGCTCATTGATGCTGATAATGCTCAACCAACCAAAATTGAAGAAATACTTGTCGAGGTGGCAAAACATGGCAAAGTCATTATCAAACGTGCTTATGGTGATTGGACAAAGTCAAACCTAAATGGGTGGAAAAAAATTGTCCCTCAATTCGCTATTGATAAAATTCAACAAGTTGCCTATACAGTTGGAAAAAACGCAACAGACATAGGTATGACAATTGATGCAATGGACTTGCTTTATTCAAAGTCAAGTGAATTAGATGGGGTTTGTCTTGTCTCCAGTGATAGCGATTTTACCCCTTTAGCGATACGGATTCATAAGTTTAGTTTGAGTGTCTATGGTTTTGGTGAACAAAAAACACCTCAAGCTTTTGTTGCCGCTTGTGATCGATTTATCCATACGGAAAATCTTCCGCCGGTACCAATAAAGGTTAAAAAAGCCAAAAAGGTTAAAAAAGCTGAAAAAGCTGAAAAAAACACGACGCAACATGATGGCAATACTCGATTACTCAATTTGTTAAGTAATGTCATTGATACTAAGTGGATTTGCTTAAACGTTGTTGGGCAACAAATAATTCAGCAATTGCCAGGGTTTAAGCCAAAAAACTATGGCTACAATCAACTCCATAAGTTAATCACAGCCACCAAACTTTTTGAGATGGAACGCCGTAAATCATCTATTTATGTGCGTGCGCGATAGACAAATTCGTGCAAGTTAACCTTGCACTCCATGACTCAATGCCATATCCTGCCGGAAAATGTAGCTTCGCTAGTTGTTTCTCCAATA
>QNER01001042.1 GCA_003646175.1 Candidatus Parabeggiatoa sp. nov. 1 | reverse complement strand
GCATTTCTATCTTATCAAATTCTGAAGAAGTGGATTCTACATTGAATCTCGCTTGCCAGTCATTAAAGGTAATCAGCTTTGAAGATTGTGATTCACTTTTGACAGAAAGAAAGTCCCCATTTGAGAATGTGAGTTGACAAAACGTAAACGGGATGTGTAGAAAGGGGGCAAAATTAAGCACTAATAAGTTTGATAACATGTTAAGAATCGTCGTTTTGCCAATACCATTTCTACCCACCAGTATCAGTATATCGGGTTCTGAAGCCTGATTTACCACGGGCGGTGGAAATGAAATGGTATGCGCTAATTCACCAAACAGCCCTGTTATTTTAAATTCCTGAAGCGTGGGTGGTAAGCTTTTGGTTTTGTGTAAGTTTGTCATTGTCTACTTCCAAAAAACTACAAGGATTGTCAATCATTATACTGTTTTTTCGCACAAGGTTCACCTGAAACGTCTGTTCAATCGCGCACATTGTTTTTTTCTGATTATAAATATTTCCCTAGGTTCCACCTAGGGCTATTCACATTCAACCCCTTCGGGGTTGATAAGATTTAGGTTTGTTTTCTGGTATGTCAATAAAGTCCAAGGATAAGGATAGATAATATACCCAGTACTGTCTGTCTTTATACCAAGTGCCTGTTCGGCCCGAATCAGCCGTTCCCACAAACTCCCAATCACTCGACGGCGCGCCAGTAAATAATCAGGGCGCACACCCCAGAAAGTCAATTCCATCAGAAATAGGGCGCAGTTTGCGTCGCTCATTCAGTTGTAACTGTAAATGGTTATTTAAAAAGGCCGATATTTGTACCTCCCAAGTTTCAAGTTGTGGTTTATCCCTCAGACAATAAAATAGCACATTGTTCGCTATTCCTCTCCATAAACTTCCGTTAAGAATTTATCTTTCATATTGACATCATTCTCATTTATCCAGTTATCACCACGATGTTCCCAAATGGAAACTAAACCCAACAGTGATAATGGTTCATCAGCATAAAACTCATGCCCTAGTTTTTTAGCCCACCACAGACCCATTTATGGCTGTGACAGATCGGTTTCGCCCTCTTCGGTTTCTGGCGGTTCAATCCCTAACTCATATCCTTTTTCTTTCAAAGTGATTAGGGCCGGATTATGAGTGTTCGCCGCTTCACCTAGTCTAAAGTGGTTACTTGTCATCAGTCATCTGAAGTATAATACTGCTTGGAATTTGACCTTGAATTAACAATTCATTATTCCTTTGCATATTGGATTTTATATTTCCCGCCTGTATACGAATTTGTTTTTTTGGGTGGGCACTAATGATATCATAAACATCAAAAGGTGTTATTACTCTTACCGCACCACTTTCAACCAACTTGTCCAGATTATCAGTACTCACTTTCAGAATTTTTTTCCCAAAAAAACCCGCGCCTCTCGTACCATCACTAATTTTCCTCGCTCGTTTGGTTGAAAATGAAACGAATGGGTTTCCTGTTTTCTTTTGTTGTAGGTGTTCGATAATATCTACCGCATCCACATCGCAACGAATAGGCACTCCAATATCCCCACCTTTATAATGCGAATTAAGAATGAAAAATGAAAAATGAAGAATGAACAAAGACTTATAAAATCACTTATCTGAAGGAGTTTTTATAAGTCATTGATTTCATCATATTAAATTCAACCCTTAATTGGCATTTATAAGAATCATCTCCTCTAAAAATAAATCGTTCCATTGGGGCACCAAAACGGCTATGTCAAAGAAATCCGATTTTTTCAAAAAATCGGATTTCTGGTTGAGTTAAACCAACGATAACTTAAAGCCCGTTCCAACCACTTTCCCATAACACTATTTTCATTTCTGCTAAATGGCGATGATGAAAACGATATAGTTGCCCAGAAAAGTTTTGTGCCAAACCTTCAAGGTTTGCCAAACCTTCAAGGTTTTTTTGGGTGAAACGCATTTTCCAAAAGTTGCCTACTTGTATACAAAGCGAACCTTGTACGAAAAACACTCCTCAAACAACACACCGCTGTCGTGCAAAGTTCGCTTTGCACTCCTAAAAACCACGCCGCTGCTGATATTTGTAGCATCGTAAAAGTACGGAGACGTTCAACCGCCTTATGAATCCCTTTACTTTGACAAGCATAAGAATCATAATGAGTACAGCTTCTTTCTGGATTTGTTCGGATTCGGATTATGGCGTGACGAATACTGTCCCTTTGGAGAATAGTATCCATCATGTCACTACCTGTTGTACTGAGTATAGATGATATAATCCGAACCATCCGTCAATCCGTTGTACTGAAGCTAAATAACGGATGAGCATTCATTTCTTGTTATTGACATCTAAAAAAACCGGAAAAAGGCCAAAAAAAATCGAGTCGGGGGACACCCCCCGTCAAAGCAGCCAAAGGCTCAAAGTATCTATTGTCGGCTGCGCACGGGCCACACATAGTACGTGCTAGTCTTGTCGAGGATGTTCACGCCGCCGCCGTCGAGGCTCCCGTACCAAGCGGAGGTCGGGCCGCTCGCGTAGGCGGTAGACGACCAGTAGTAGTTCGGCTGCACACCCGAGAACGCATCATCACCTGCTGTACCTGTATTCCACTTTTCGGTTCCAGCCGCGTTTGACATTGCCGGACGATGATAACCATAGTGAACTAAACTCTGTAGTTCTTGAATAGTGGGCAAACGCCAGTCGCCGGCATTTGAGTTATCCGTCAATCCACATGTACCATTTGCTAAACTACTAGCAGCGGTCAATGCTGTCGCCCAATTAGCTTGACCAGAAGGATCTGTCCCGGCCAAGTCGTCACAACTGGCATCTTTTAACCAAATCAAACAAGTACGGTTGTCGGTAACTGTACCATCTTTGTTGTCGGTGAAAACAGGGCTCGCATTTGAGTTAGGAGTACAAGCTGACGGGGTTGACGGGATACTGTTCATTACATCATTCGCTTTGTTATACACTTCCGTCAAAGTCTTCCCAGTTGAGCCAGGGCCACTGGTTGGCTCAGTAAAACCGCTTGGTGCTGAAGCTGGTGTCCCATTAAGACGATTATAAATATCCTCCAGCGTGTACATCGCACTACCGGCATCCG
This sequence comes from Candidatus Parabeggiatoa sp. nov. 1, assembly GCA_003646175.1. Taxonomy (GTDB): domain Bacteria; phylum Pseudomonadota; class Gammaproteobacteria; order Beggiatoales; family Beggiatoaceae; genus Parabeggiatoa. Next base: position 323 of record QNER01001042.1, on the reverse strand, counting down.
TCGGGCCGCTCGTTGGGTTCAAATCGCCGGCCAATACCTGCATAGAAAGTGCCGATGTCACACCCAGATAAACCAGTTTGTTAGAACATTTCATGAAAAAGCTCCTTTTGTATAGTCATTCACAATTCACAATTAAAAAGGGTCAGCAGGGCCATCATTCACCGCCTCGCACGGGCCAGACGTACAACGTGGCAGTCTTGCCGGTGTGGGGCACGTCGCCGGCGTAGAAGTACACGTACCATGCGTTGCTCGTCTCGACCGCGAGCGTGGTAGACGACCAGTAGCCCGCATGCAGCACACCCGAGAACGCATTACCTTCAGTC
>QNER01001041.1 GCA_003646175.1 Candidatus Parabeggiatoa sp. nov. 1 | reverse complement strand
TCCCCTAGTCATTGATAACTGAAACCTCAACACGCCATAAAGATTGTCTGGTTTTATCAAACGCTTGCGCTAAATCACCCAATTGTTGTTTTGTGACAGGATGTTTAACATTGGAGGCAATTTCAGCGAGGGGCAAAAGCACAAAAGCATATTTTAAAATCTCATCGCGTGGCACTTCCACTTCTTTGTCTTTGAAAATCAAGTCATCATACAGTAGAACATCTAAATCCAAAGTGCGGGCACTAAAACGTTCACTGGTGCGTTTGCGATCATTGTTTTTTTCAATTATCCGCAAAATGCTGGCAACCGTCTGCACCGTCATGCGGGTATCAAACCCAGCAATCAAATTGTAAAAATTGTCCCCCTCAAACCCGATTGCCTCACTTTCATACACAGAAGACAAAGTGAGTACGCCAAACTGCCGCTGCATGTCAGCCAAACCGGTGCGGATATAGCGTAGCGGCTCAATATTACTGCCTATGCTCACGTACACTCGTGCCATTTTCAGGTTTCCTCCCCCGTTCAATAATAATACCTACATCGCGTGATCCACGCACAGCACCGGGTTTACCCAATTGTAAACGCACCCAAGGCACTGAAAATTCAGTTATTACTATCTCCGTAATACGTTCTGCAAGCGTTTCTACCAATTGAAATTCACTGTGGCTGACAAATTCAATCAAGCGTTTAGACACCGCCTTGTAGTTGAGAGTATCTTCAATGTTGTCTGTTGAAGCCGCTTTACGAATATCCGCTGCCAATTCTAAATCAAGAACAACGGTTTGCTTGATTTTGCGTTCCCAGTCAAAAATGCCGATGATGGTTTCTATTTCTAACCCTTTTAAATAAATAATATCCATAGATTTTCCGATGTTTCGTTTATTATGTATGTCAGACATTTCTAACTTTCTATGTACGGGAGAAAAGTTATAATCAGTTTGATTTTAAAGTATTTCGTGATGCTATCGCTGTTTTTGCGATAGTATCACTTTTGCACTTTTGCGGTATCGGCCTTCTCTATATGCCAAAATCCTTAATAAACTTGTTTGTCAATTTTAACAAATAAAAACCAACCGTTAAATTCACAAATCCTTATTTAGTAAAAAATATCATTGCAATAACAAGTGCTATTATTTGAGTGAGACTATCGCAAAAAAAAGCGATAGCATCACCGCTTGAACATTTTTTTGTCCTGTACATAGTCTAACTTTACCACAGGTGGAACCTGTGGCTATTCACATTCAACCCCGATAGGGGGTGGCGCGTTTTTATTTTACCACAGGTATGATTAACTTTACTCTTAGGCCGTTTTTCGTACAAGGTTCGCCTTGTACTCCTTCCCATCATCATCCGTTTTTCGTGCAAGGTTCGCCTGAAACGAATGAGAAACTTCGGCCGTTTTTCGTACAAAGTTCGCCTGAAACGAATGAAAATCATCACCTTTCCATTTTCAATCTTTGACAATCTCTTCTACAAACTGAAGCATTTTTTGGTAATGCGATCCCTTCCAATAAATATTTTGACAAGAATCACACTGATAAAACTCATTATAGTATTGTAGCGTATCTGGTTGTATTTGTTCGCTAATTTCTTTCTTATCAACCGGATGAACTAAACCATTACAATTTATGCAGCGTTTAAAAGGGACTGTTGAACGAAATAAATCAAAGCGACGCAGAATTTCGCGCAACTGACGCTTGGGATTGGTTTCTCGCAAAAAATAGCCATGTGTTACCAAGCTACGTTTCAGTAAACCTATATCTCGTGTCAATAAAATACGTTTTTCGTTATCAGCGATTTGTGCAAGTTCAGCATCCTCGTAGTCGTTTCTATACAACGTATCAAAACCGAACATCCGTAGATGATTTGCCAGTTTACCCAAATGAACATCAAGCACAAAACGGATTTCTCCTAGCAATTGAGGACGAAGTCGCAACAGTGGCGTAATATCAATCGTTTCAAAGACGGGATAAACGCTGATTCTATCACCACCCTGCAACAGATAGGTAAAATCCACAGATTTACCATTGACTAAAATCAAATCAACCTCAGTGTGTGGTACACCAAGTGCCTCAATGGTATCTTTCACAGACGGATTTTTGTCAACAGTATGCGTGAAGCTCAGCATTTGCCGCTCAGGAGAAAGAAAATCGTTGAGTTCAGCGTAAAAACGAAAATAAACTTGATTCATGTTAAAAATCCGCCTTTTGACATCAAAACGCGCTTTTAACGGATACTATCCCTTCTAGGGATAGCATCCGTTGCAGCTTCCTAGTCTTATTTTTGATTCCTTAGCGCAAAATAGTTTGAGGGATTAGGGCACGGATGGCTTGGATAAGGTTCTCATTACCGAGAACGTCGTTGCGTGAGAAGGTTTGTAGTGATGAATCTAAACGTTGCACCGTGTGGCAGTCTTGCAATACATACTGTTGTACGCCTAAATCGGCTAATGACGTTGCCAGTTTTAACAAATCGCTTTCGTTTAACAATTGTGGATGTACGGTGGTGCGAAATTCGTAGGCAACGCCAGATTCAAGCACCAATCTGGCACTCTTTTCAGGCTGTTTACCGCTGCTTGATACACCCGTAATTGTGGCATAACGCGCAAAGGGTGCTTTAATATCAAAACCTACCCAATCTAGGTAGGGCAATACGTTGGCTAACATATTTGAATTCATACCTGCCGTATGAAGCCCTACTTTGAACCCTAAGTTATGGACACGTTGCACCGCTTCTAACAGTCCTTTTTGCAAAGTGGGTTCCCCACCGCTGAAAACAACAGCGTCAAGTAAACCAAGACGGCGTTGCAAAAAGGCATCGACTTTGTCCCATGATAGGGTAGGTTTAGCACGAGAGTCTAACAGATGGGTGTTATAACAATAGCGGCAACGCCAAGCGCAGCCTTGACAAAAGATAACGGCAGCTAAGTGTTTGGGAAAATCTATGGTTGTGAAGGGTGTTAAACCACCAATGGATAAGGTAGGACGTGTTGTGTGCATATATCTTTAAAAAAAGGGTAGTCCTGTAGAAGTCGTGATGATGTCCAAACGGATACTATCCCGGGGAAGGGATAGCATCCGTAATATCACTACATGTTTAGGACTACCAAAAAAAGAAACCCAGTTTATTGAATAAACTGGGTTTATAAGGGCTTAATAACTCTTAACTTTCCAATGATGTGCGGCTTTCTTGAAAGTACCGTCGTTCTGCATGTTCACTTTGTTTGCCCGGATTGAATGCTGACACCGGGCGGTGATACCCCATCACACGAGTCCATACTTCGGTTCGAGTCCGTTCAGATTCTTCTAAAAGTACGCGCCCGGTTAAATCAATAACAGCGTGGTTGCTTTGGGAATAAACGTTCTTATGTGACTTTTGATTGTGTAATTCTCTTTTAATCATGTAG
>QNER01001040.1 GCA_003646175.1 Candidatus Parabeggiatoa sp. nov. 1 | reverse complement strand
TCACAATTCACAATTCACAATTCGCGCCTAATGTTTTTGCGCGCAAAAACTTTAGGCGCGAACACAATTCATAATTATATAACCATTACCTTCAATATTCCTTCTGAGGGAGCAATGATTCTAACGAAACGCCTTCACTTTCAACAATTTCACGTAAACGTTTCATCGCTGAGATTTGAATTTGTCGTACTCGTTCACGAGTCAGTCCCATCTCTTCACCCAGTTCTTCTAATGTCATATCGTATCCGTCACCTATACCAAAACGTCGTTCTATCACAATACGTTGCTTATCACTCAGTTGAGATAACCATAGCTTAAGCTGTCTAGCGACATCAAAATCTTGTAAAGCTAACATGGGATCGGGATTGAGTTCATCGGGAATGTTGTCGATCAAAGTTCTATCTGAATCGTTTAGCCCCTGGCTCTCCATCGAAATCACACGATCATTAAGCCTTAGTATTTTTTTAACTTCTCCTATGGGTTTCTCAAGTAAAGTAGCCACTTCTTCGGCTGTGGGTTCATGATCCAATGTTTGTGAGAGGTTGTAAATTTTTCGCAAACTATAATTGATTTCTTTAAGTACATGGATAGGCAAACGAATGGTGCGGGTTTGATTCATAATAGCGCGAGCCATCGTTTGTTTAATCCACCATGTTGCGTAAGTGGAAAAACGAAAACCCCTGCTGGGATCAAATTTTGTGACTGCCCGCATCAAGCCAAGGTTGCCTTCTTCAATTAAATCAAGTAAAGGCAAACCTCGGTTCAAATAGTTGCGGGCGATTTTGACAACAAGGCGCAAATTAGCTTCAATCATGTGTTTACGTGCCGCTTGATCGCCCTGTTGAACACGTCGCGCATATTTGATTTCTTCTTTCGCTGTCAAAAGCTTGACATTGCCAATTTCATTCAGGTAAAGACGAGTGGCATCCAAATTCTCGTCTGCAATATTCCCTTCTACAAAGTTGGTATCTTGCGATAGTCCCAAAATCTCATCATCTTCCAAGTCTTCAAATTCGTCCTTTTCATCAAGAGCATCACTCATAGTTACCTCTTTATTAAAAATCGTAAATGACTTAATAATGCGAATTAATGGTTGAACAAGTCATTGAAAAATAATGTTATTAAAATTAACCATTTGGCGTGTCTCTACCAATTGAGTTTTTAATGTATTGTTTTTATTAGAAGCGGAAGTTTGAACTCTTAATTAGCATTAATAATATAGTTTAGGGAGATAAGTCAAAGGATCAAGCGTTGGAAGGGGAAAAGGGAAGGGGGATCGCTCCAAGGTGCTAATAATGCTGACTTATGGAACGTGCCTGAAAGAAAATTAATTAGTACAGCTCCTTTACGGATTGAACGGATTTAATGACTGATGTTACGCACATTGCTTCGACGATGTCGCAGTTTGTGCAATAAAGCGGAAAGTTCCATACCATGATGATGTTTGGTGAAGGGGCTTTCGCTACGGATTGCCCCTGCAATATATAACGATATGTAGGGGCAATCCTTTATGGTTGCCCCGGTTGATTCATTTTGAAGCGTTGTGCGTCATAATAGCTTTTAAATGAAATGCGAAGGCGGTTGTTCGTTATTCGCGATTTGAGAATTTTTACTGGCCGTTAAATTGAAATGTGAAGGTCGTTGTTTGCTATTCGCGATTTGAAATTGTTCATGGCCGTTAAATTGAAATGTGAAGAGCGTTGTTTGCTATTCGCGATTTGAGATTATTATGTGGCCGTTAATTTAGTACAGATTCTTTCCGGATTGAACGGATTTAATGAGCACAGCGGATTGACATATAATTAAATATAGGGGCAATCCTTTATGGTTGCCCCTGTGGACTAATTTTGAAGCGTTGTGCGTAATATGAGTTAATTAGTACAGCATTTAGGGCAAAACCTTCAAGGTTTCCAAAACCTTGAAGGTTTCTAACTGAAATTATTTCCGTTATTGTTAAATCCGTTCAATCCGTAAAGAAGTTGTACTATATTTATTTTTGATATTCAAACGGATACTATCCCTGAGAAGGGATAGCATCCGTAACATCAGGACATGATTTATCTTGGCTGTGCGTTGGAGTCCAAGTCTTTTTGCCAAGATAAATCTTGGACTCCTGATCTTAACTTAATGTTAACGCGGTACCAGCCACAGTTTTTGTTTGGGATAGATGGTGTAAGGACTACCAATGCCATTGAACTTAGACAAGTCGTGCACACTTAATCCATACTTGGTAGCAATATTTTTCAACGTTTCTCCCGATTTGACGGTATGGTAACAATGGGGCATTTGCGTTGGAGAAGAAAGCAGAGGACAGGTATGCTGTGTATTCCCCGTCGTAGGGGAAACTCGCAACGCTTTCCCTACCGACAGGTGATAAGGAAAACGTAAATTATTCCATGTCGCTATTTTGGCAACGCTGTAGCCATAGCGTTTGGAAATACTATATAACGTGTCTCTTCGTGCCACCATGTGATAGCGAGCAGAACGTGCTGAAGTGTGTTTCTGACGAGCCACTGTTTTTTGGATACCCGACGGTGGGTAGACTCGCAATTGTTGCCCCACTGATAAGTTGTAAGGGGGGGGTAATTTATTCCATGCAGCTATTTCAGAAACAGGGTAGTCATAATGTCTGGAAATACTATACAGTGTCTCGCCTCCTGCAACAGTGTGATCGTTTTGAATGCTTGGCTGACTTGTCGGCAATAGTGCGACTTGTAAACTTTGCCCCAGCGATAATTTATAAGGGGGTTCTAATCCGTTCCATCTGGCTATCTCAATGACGGTGTAGCCATAACGTTGGGCAAGACTGAACAGGGTTTCACCACGTTGCACGATGTGAGAGACGGTGTTGCTCTTGGTGGCTGAGCCCCAAGGTGTTGGATGCACCGTTTTTGATACCGAAGGTGTTGAGTGTTGAGTTATCTCAGGCGGCATGAGACGCAACACGGTTCCAACTTTTAACGGAGCCTGTGATGAAATACTATTCCAATCAGCTATTTGACGATAATCTTGTCTATAAAGTTTGGCAATGCCAAATAATGTTTCACCCTGTTGCACTGTGTGGTAACCTTCTATTGAGTGCGTGGTATTTTCAGCACTATGAGAAGGCGTTTGGTTAAATGTTTCAAACGGTTGAGTTCTAGGTTGTGGTGAGGTATCGACAAGCATGCCGTCACTACTGTATTCATCCTCCGTTTGTATTATGAAATTATCGCCACTTGAAACCGGCATCTGTAGGCGTTGACCTGGAGAAAGCGTATAAGGTGAAGAAAGACCATTAAAATCCGCTATCTTTTTGATATCAATCCCATAAATATTCGCTATGTCAGCAAGCGTTTCACCGGGTTGAACCGTGAAATAAATCTCTTTACTCATGTGAGAATAAACACTGTTGTTCTCAACGCGAG
>QNER01001039.1 GCA_003646175.1 Candidatus Parabeggiatoa sp. nov. 1 | reverse complement strand
TTGGCGATAGTATCACTTCTTTGTACAGGATAAAAAAGTGTTCAAGTCGTGATGCTATCGCTTTTTTGGCGATAGTATCACTTCTTTGTACAGGATAAAAAAGTGTTCAAGTCGTGATGCTATTGTTTTTGCGGAAAAGAAAAAACACTTTAAGTGGTGTTGAACTTGGTAAATTAATACTTTTTCACACCAAAATGATAAACCCCGGTAGTGTTTTTCCCGCAGCGATAGCATCACAAAATACCTTAAAATCAATTTATTACAATTTTTTGTCCTATACATAGTGGATTCAGTCAAGATTTGACCTTAATATTGTTAAGTATTTTTATGTCAACTGGCCTTATGGCATTGTTCTTCATTATCGAAACATTTAAGGCATGGTTCAAAAGCGTTTGATGCTAGGTAACACTTTTTGGCATGGTTCAAAAATGATGGTTCAAGGGTAACATATTGGCAATCCAAAGCACAACGAAGCTATGCTTTGAACGAAAACCGATTACCTTAAATTGAACCATGCACAGTTTTTTAGCGATCAATATCGATTTTTCAATAGGTTATGTTATCCGTGTTACCAACTACATGCTTCACTGATATTATCCGCTTTACACTATGAGTCATCAGTGACAGAAAGTTTGGTATATTCTATTAAGGAAATCGTCTAAAGGTAGTTGCTGTGTTGGTAGTAGAATAGTCAAGCAGCTTAATAAGCTATTCTGTTTGTTACAAAGGAATTCCCAAAACGCCAATTTGTCCACGTTTCAGGAATTTATCTATCATTTTTAAAGTATCAAATTCATTTTCACAGTTAGATGATACTTATAAATTTATAAGGGTTCAAAAACATTCTTTTTGATATGATAACAAAAAATTCTAATTGATTTTGGGAATAGCCTTGCTAATGGCTAATGGGAACTACGCAAAATATTGGGTAATAGGTGGGCTGCTGAAAAGGAAGTGTCACAGCATTCGTGACTTTCACCCATTTAGGTGAATATTTTAAGAACTATAAATTTTTGGGCAAAAAAAACTTTAGCCGCGAAAATGGTGAAAACACAAAAACAGGATCAACAACTAAATTGACAGTTTCTCTAAATGAGAGGTAACTACTTAGCCCCAACGGGGCTTATTATTATAGCCTGGGGCTTTGCGGCAGGTGCAGGTGTTTATGATGTGAAAGCCCTGAAAGGGCGCAGCCCTGGGCTTTAATAAAGCGCCCAGAAAGGGCTGAGTAGTTACGAATTTTTTTGGATAGCTCGTATGCTCAAAACACAAAGAACAAAAGCGTGTGACGGTTTTTCAGCTTTTAAGGCTTAGCAAACCATGAAGCTCTTTTTATATTATAGTTTTAGTACAGCTTGTTTCCGGATGGTACGGATAGTACAGCTTCTTTCCGGATTGTATGTATGGATTAATGATTGTTGTGATTTTCCGAAAAATCCGTCAATCCCCTGTACTTAGTTTGGCAATTCATTGTTAGTTCATACCCTTGATTAATCTAACATAAAACGCAATGATGATCTTTTTAGACTTTTTACCGAAAACGGAAAATTTATCCAGAATATTTCATAAACGACTAGGAATTTATTATAAATAAATCATTCATTTATAATTATTTTACCATAAACGGTTTGGATAAACCATTTTCACTTGTACACTGTTTTTTTCGCAAGTTCGGTTGAGTAATCCACGAAATCGGTTAAATCCACAAAAAAACCGCGACTTTAACATTATATCAATGAACCAACCATTACTAGAAAAAATTCAAACGCCTAAAGATCTGCGCGAATTGCCTGAGCTGCAATTGCCCTTCCTTGCTGAGGAATTACGCAAATTTTTAGTGGACACTTTAAGCCGCACCGGTGGGCATTTTGCGTCCAATTTGGGGGTGGTTGAACTGACTATTGCCCTACATTATGTTTTCAACACGCCAGAAGATCGCCTAATCTGGGATGTCGGCCACCAAAGTTATCCCCATAAAATTCTCACCGGACGGCGTTCCGCTATGTCCACCCTGCGCCAACATGGTGGTATTGCGGGTTTTCCCAAACGCAGCGAAAGTCTCTATGACAGCTTTGGCGCGGGGCATTCAAGCACCTCTATCAGTGCGGCTTTAGGCATGGCTATTGCCAATCGTCAATTAGGTTTAGATCGTAAAGCTGTCGCCATTATTGGCGATGGTGCCATGACAGCCGGCATGGCGTTTGAAGCACTAAATCATGCCGGCGATATGGATATCAATTTGTTGGTTATTTTAAACGACAATGATATGTCGATTTCCCCGAATGTGGGTGGCTTGTCTAACTATCTGGCAAAACTGTTGTCAAGTCCGTTTTACAGCTCGGTGCGTGAAGGTAGTAAGCAAGTCCTTCGACGTATGCCAACAGTGCAAGAGTTGGCACGGCGCACCGAAGAACATATAAAAGGCTTGGTTATACCGGGGACATTGTTTGAGGAATTGGGCTTTAATTACATAGGTCCTATTGATGGGCATGATTTACCGATTTTGGTGAAAACCTTGAGAAATATGAAAGCATTGGAAGGCCCACAATTCTTGCATATCGTCACCCAAAAAGGTAAAGGTTTTCCAAGTGCTGAAGATGATCCTTGTGTCTATCATGGTGTCACCGCCTTTGATCCAAAAACCGGCGAAATGGCCGCAAAATCAGCCAGTGCGCCAACCTATACCTACATTTTTGGTGACTGGTTATGTGATATGGCGGCCCAAGATGAACGTTTAATCGGTATTACCCCTGCCATGCGTGAAGGGTCAGGTTTAGTCGATTTCTCGGAGTTGTTTCCAGACCGTTATTTTGATGTTGGGATTGCGGAACAACACAGCGTCACCTTGGCAGCCGGCCTCGCTTGTGAAGGGTTAAAACCGGTGGTGGCCATTTATTCCACATTTTTACAACGTGCCTACGATCAATTGATACATGACGTGGCATTACAAAACTTGCCGGTGTTATTTGCCATTGATCGTGCTGGTTTAGTCGGCCCTGACGGCCCCACCCATGCTGGCAGCTTTGAACTAGCCTATTTGCGTTGCATTCCCAATATGCTCATCATGGTGCCTGCTGATGAAAACGAATGTCGGCAAATGCTCACCACTGGTTTTAAGCACGACGGCCCTAGTGCAGTATGTTATCCACGCGGTTGCGGGGTAGGTGTACTCGTTGAACCAAAGTTAACCACTTTACCTGTTGGTAAAGCGCAATTACGTCGTGAGGGACATAAAATCGCCCTGTTAGTGTTTGGAACCCTATTGACAGCCGCCGTAGAAGCCGCAGAGCAACTCAATGCGACCGTCGTTAATATGCGCTTTGTCAAACCCCTAGATGTTGAAATGATTATGCAGATGGCACAACAGCATGAGTTGCTAGTAACAATCGAAGAAAACGTCATTATGGG